>JBEISY010000334.1:0-3120 GCA_040375175.1 Chitinophagaceae bacterium | reverse complement strand
GCCTGAATTCAATGAGTCCTTTGTCTTTGATCATGGCTTCCACCTCTTCCAACTTTGACGGTACAAAAGCACTGAGATTTTCCACCCCAGTCTCTGTCACCAGGGCCACGTCTTCAATGCGGATGTAAAGCCGTTCTTCGTGGATCCAGATCATGGGATCGATGGTGAAGACCATGCCTGCTTTGAGCGGGATATTGTGAACCACACCCACATCGTGCACGGCCATGCCTACGGGATGTTGAAAATGTCCGCGGAAGCGAATGCCTTCTTCCAATGCTTTGAGGTGGGCGGGCTTGACAAATTTTTTGCCGACGATATACTGTTTCATATCTGCTGCGGCTTTATCAAGCACCTCACCGGAAGTAACACCCGGTTTGATATATCTGAACAATGCATCCCTGTAGGCTACGATGAAATTGTATAGCTCCTTCTGTTCTGCAGAGAATTTTCCGTTTACGGGCCAGATGCGGGTAACATCGCTGGTATAGTATCGATAGTCCGGTGCGTAATCCATCAGCACGAGGTCGCCATCTTTCAAGGCATCGGTCTTGTGAAAATAATGACCCATATAGGCATTGGTACCCCCGCCGATGATGGAAGGGTAGGCGTCTCCGCGCGCACCGTGCAGGTAGAAATGGTATTTAGCTGCAGCATCCAGTTGATACTCATACACACCGGGCGCGGTGGACCGCATCGCTTCCATGATGCCGAGGCCTGCGATCTCTGTTGCCTTGCGGATCAAGGCAATTTCAGCCGGGCTTTTGATGGAACGCATACTATCTATCAAAGGACTGAGGTCATGCAGAGCAAATTGCGGAAAGCGTTCCTGGATTTTTTGGATGAACGAGGCTTCTTTCGTGGGCTTACCATCCCAGGGATCCGCAGCATCACGGGCCTGTCCGGCGAGTATCTCGTCTCTGCTATCATTCCCGGTTTCGGCAGGACTGAACTCTGTAAACAGTTTTGGTGCCGGTGGTCTGATGAGGCCGGTGCCGATGAGGTCCATCGATAAAAATTCAATGCCTTTCACTTGTTCAATGCCGGTGAGTTGTTTGATCAATACGGCGTCTTCGGCAGAAAGCACTTTGCCCTGGTTGCCTTCCATGCCTTCGTCGCGATGAGGGAGATAGAGCGTAGTGGTTTTGTTTCTTCCATTCAGCAGCAGATAAGCGTGAGCCGATTCAATACCGCTGAGGTAGTAGAAGTTATTGGCTTGGCGGAATAAGGTAAATCCCGGAATGCCTGAAGCGCCTTGCAACAGCGCGATGGCTTTATTGCCGATGCTGTTGAATACCACATTACGCCTGGCTGCGAGTTCTTCTTTGGAGAAATCGGTTTGGTATCGATGTTGGTCCTGCGCCTTCGTATCTATGAAGAGCACGAGGTATATGAGTAGTTGCAGGTATTTTCGGGTGTGCATGGCCGCTATTGTTTAGAATCGTAGATGAATTTTTTTGCCAGCCATTTACGGACGGGCAGATCATACCATTTCAATGCGGCATAGGCCAGGGCGATGCAGCCAATGATCAGTGCGATGCCTGGCAGGGCGCCTTGTTCAATGGTGATGTTGTTGTTATAGGTCCACGCGTAATACATGCAGATGAAGGGGAAATGGGTGATGTACAGCGGGTAGGAGATATCTCCGAGGAAGGTGCAGATCTTTTCGGTGATGCGATGTTTGACATCGCCGATGGCGCCGAGGTAGATGATCATCGGAAAAACAAATACCACCACGATGGCTTCGTAGAGGCCGTTGGTCCAAACATTATCCCGCCCACCGATCCTTGGCAGGCTGAGGACGGTGATCAGCAGTAAACCGGTGAGGAGAAAAGTATTTTTGCCTGTTTTCAGCGCTACCATTCTGCGTAGCAACATGCCTGCCATATAGGGGAAGAGAAGGCGTGTGAAGCCGACGCGCAGTTGTTCCGGGGTGAGCGACCAGCCGCCGATGAAATCGCCCGACTTGTTGGTCAGTACGAGGTGGAAGGATGCGGCTGCGGCGATGCAAACCAGGATGAAGAGGATGCGGTTAGATAGTTTTCTCAGGATGAGCGCGTGAAGAATATTGGCGATGTATTCCAGGAAGAGCGACCATGCCGGGCCGTTGAGCGGATGCATTTCGGTCCAGCCCTTGATGTCCATCGATACGGGAACGGGGATCAGGGTATATCCGATGAGCAGTATGAGCAGCAGTTGTGCCACGGAGGTATTGGCGATATTGGGGAAGATGTCTGACTTCTGGAAGAAGAAGAAAATGGCGCCGAGGGTCATCCCCAGGATGATGAGGGGATGCAGGCGGATCAGTCTTCGTTTGAAGAAATCCCCAAGGGTCATGGTGTTCCATCGGTCGTCATACGCATGGGCCATCACATATCCCGAGAGCATGAAGAAAAAATCCACGGCAAGGTAGCCGTGGTTGATAAAGAGTTTATGGTAATCCCCTTTGCAGAACAGTTCAAAGGTGTGCATGATGATGACCATGATGGCGGCGATGCCGCGCAGTGCATCGAGGATGAGCAAGTGTTTCTTGGAATCAATGAAAGCGGACTTGGGGGTGGACTGCATAGCTACAATCAGGTTTGGTTGGGATAAGTTGTGCTATGCAGGAAGGTAAGGAATTCGGGGTAAATAGTGGAAAGTGGCGAAGTGGTGTTAGGGTTGTAAATTCTTAGGGTTACTGGCATCTGGAGATTTGGAGTCGATTTCGTGCAATTGTCACTACATTACAAAAGTCACATCCTTAAACTTAATCGTGGAGTTATTCAAGATCCGAAAACGGTATTTGAAGGAAAATTTTCCGAACTCTTTTGCTTCATTGATTACTTCGAGCATCAGTACTTTATTCACCTTATCAATTGATGCCTTCATGTAACTCTTAGAATCAGGAATTATTTCAATTTTGGGACATTGGACTGTTGATCTTGTTGAAAGCTTGCTTAGATCAATCAACTCAAACGTTTTCTTGAAATCAAGCCCAAACAACTCACTATAGTATTTGTCAAAATCAAGTTCTTTAAAGGGTGTTGATTTTTTGGGATCCAAACTAGCGGCGAATCTTGAATTAACGCAGAACCAAATGTCATTGCCCGGTTCATTGATAGGAAATGTGAAATATGACTT
>JBEISY010000183.1:0-4754 GCA_040375175.1 Chitinophagaceae bacterium | reverse complement strand
GTAATCCGAATCCAAAGATCCTGTCCACACCTGCCCTTTCAAAATACGCATACCCATAGTCGTTCCAATCCGCTTGTTCAGCAACATAAGTAATGTTTGGATTGAGATGCTTGGTGGCTTTGATCAGCGGATTCCAAAACTCCACGAAAAGATTAGATAATGATGGCTTATCATCGAGGTTATCCATGGCATGATCTAACCGGAAACCATCTACGCCATCATCAAATTTTCCGTCCTTATTGGGATCCATAAAATACTTGAACAGTTCAATATTGTAATTCAATACCGCCTTGCTTTTCAAATTCACCGTTGTTATATTTATCACTTTCCCGTCAAAGGAGCTTAGCGACTTCAACCCGAAAACCATCGTGGAAGGAATGGTATGCGCCGCATCGTCAAAAAGGATATAGTCGCTATATGGAGACGACAAATTTCCGATAGCAGACTTGAACCATTTGTGTTTATAGGAAACATACTGTGTTTCCATATCCATATAGATCTTCATCTTTCGCCGATGGATCTCCCTGACAAGTGAAATATAGTCTTCAAATGATCCGAACTCGGCATCTATCTTCTCAAAATCATCTGCAAAATAATTATGATAGCATTCAGCGTCATACAATGGCAGCAACATGATCGAGGTTGCACCCAGATCCTGGATATAATCAAGCTTCTGACGAAGACCATTGAAATCACCCATTTGATCACCATCACTGTCAAAAAAACTTCGCAGTAAAACATGGTAGATCACTTCATTGGAAGTTTTCGAAAGATCTTTCGAAAGGGCCTTGCCTATTTGTGGCGTATTTGCTAAAACAAGGAAACAAAAAAGGGTATATATAGGTTTCATATGTTGAGATTGAATACGCGCAAAAGATAAATGCAATCCGGTGTTATTGAAATGTTGGCCTGCTTTTAAAAGTTACCTGCCGAAGGATGGTTTGCCCCATCGGCACCAATTCCACGGACTCCAGCTTGGATGTTGATGGATTCCACAATTGGGTCTTGAACCTAAGCGCATCCCCAACCTGTTGTACAGGCTCGCCAGCATACTGATAAACCACCAGTGACTTGGGAACATGGTTTAGATCATAGAATCCGTCTAAGGGATAAGATTTTGTTCGGGTTTCTATCGATTCAATATTCACTGCCAGTACCAGCAACCCATAAGTGAAAAAGGTTTCGCCATTCACATCCATTTGCCTTTTGATCAAAGGTGAAAAATCAACCTGAACTGTTTGGGTGCCATTCCACTCTTTTCGGATAACGATGAATCCATTTTCAAGCGTGTAGGCTTCACTTACCTTTAAAGGACCAACGCCATCGGGCACCCTGATCTTCATTGAAAAAACCTGTTTCCGCGCGGTGACCTGATACTGAATCCTGAAATCATGGGGATACTGTGTGTTAGCAACGATGTGAACGGGCTTCCCCTGTAATGTTGTATTGAGTTCACTGGGTCCAGGTAATGCGTTCACAATTCCCGTTTCATCTTTCAGCCACATATGCTGTACAAAATAGGGTGCAATCCGCCCTGCGTTGGGCACACAACATACGGCTGCTTCCTTATGTACCGGAGAATACCGAAACCGTGTCTGGTGCCGATCTGAGGTATCGCCATTCAGTCCTCCTTTGAGATAATATGCATTATCCGAATTCAGGTAGGTAATGCTTTTGCCATCCTGATGGCGGGCTCCTTGTGCTGGATTCTGAAAGATCTTTTCTGCATAGCTTGCAAACCTGAGCTGGCCTGTCTTCACAAATAGTTCCAGGAAACTGTGCATAAGTTCATGGAGGGAGCAATACTCATAACCACGGTGGGTAGCATCTGCCTTTTTCCCGCCGATCCATTCGTCGCCCACAGCTGCTCCCGAGGCGGTTGTTGCCGGATCTATTTTCAACAGGAAGTTTTCTATAGCTGATTGAAGTGCATTGTTTCCTGAAGCATAGTACGCTGCGGCCACAGTCCGGAGATGTTCATAAGTATGCGCACTATGCCCTTTCAATGCAAGGGTTTCGTTGATCAGTTTCGCATACTGCGCGTCCTCATTCAGAACCTGTTCGGAAAAATCCTTGTAAAGAAAAATGCAATAGTCGCGATACACTTCCTTACCCGTAATCCGGTACATGCTTTCAAAAACATCGGTGATCATCAGGCCATGCGTAACCCCACCAACATCCGGCTTATCTGACTTAAACGGATGCGATGCATACGCGGGGTAATTATCCATGATATTCTTCACCGCACGTTCAATCGCTGTCTTCACCTTTGGGTCTTTCTTATAATCATACCAGGCCAGTAGCCCCCGGAGCAGGGTTGCCTTCGACCACAGCTCTCCATTCTCGCCGTTGAACTTGTATCGAAGTTCAGGATCATAGATCCCTATGTATCCATCCTTGTCCTGGGTAGAAAGGATTCTGTCTACATACTCGGCGCATTTTTTCAAATCAGCTGTGCTGTTCACGAGGATGGAACTGCGGATATATCCATCCCACCAATTGCTCTGCGTTTCACTGTTCCACCACAAAAACTGCACCTGCCAATCGCCCGGAGCACCCAGGGCACCAACATCCTTGTTCTTCACCTTTTTGGAAAGTCGGTTCACTCCGTATATATCGTCTTGCACAATGAGATCAGGGACAAGCTGATCCAGATTTCCGGTGAATCCGCTAAGGTTTTCCTGTATCTGCGCGCTAATCCAACCCGTGGGCCTGACTTCACCCAGCGGCAGGATCTGGTATTGCTCCTTTAGGCCACCTTTCTTCTGGAAGGATGTCTGTGTTTGAGCATAGCTTTCTTGGTTCATATACATCAAGCCTAATATCGTTCCCAATAAAAAGACCTTTCGTACATACAATGGAATGCATCTCATCGGTCGGCATTTTCACCGCCATACAATACAGGGTTGATCGGACTGTTGATCACTTCACCTACAACAGCTCCTGGGCACCAGGTGTTCCAATCCCTGACCTGGTTCTCATTCTCAGGTTGCTTCAATTTCATATCCCGATCCATATAAATAACGGTCATCACCTTTCTCATCTGATCCGTGGTATTGGCTCCTGCACGATGAAAAACCCACCCGGAGTGAAAGCTGACCTCGCCAAGATCAAACGGCTCAATCACATGCGCAAAATCGGTTACCCGTAACCGTTGCTGAATCACCACCTCACTCTCATCACTGATCGCGAGTTCCCGGCCCTCTATAATCCGGTGACTACCCGCGCTGAATTCCAAGGGTCCCATCTCTAAGGGTGTAGCCTGGAGGGGTATCCATGCCGTCACAGTCTTGTCCGTTTCCAGTGGCCAATAATACTGGTCTGCATGCCATGGCGTGATCCCGCCACCACTTTCCTTAAACAGGGCTTGATCGTGATACATGCGAACCCCTTCCGTTTGCATGAGATCTGCCGCAATCTTTGCCATGCGCTTGCTGAATACAAAGGCCTTGATCAGGTTATCCTCGAGCCAGAGATTAAACAGTTGCACGAAAGCTTTTCCATAGGTATCCCTGCTATCCATCTCCGTTACCTCGCCCCGCATTTCCTCCACCTTAACTGAGATCTGATGATTGAAGAAGCGAATCGTTTCTTCGTCAAACACTTGCTTCAATTTTATAAAACGGTGCTGCTGATAGAATTCTACCTGTGCTGCCGTCAGGGGATAAGGCTCGTCGAGCTTTTGTGCGATGGATCCAGGGAAATGCATCATTGTTTTTTTTCAAAACTAATCAGCCACACGCAGGACTACAGGCACTGCATTTGATATTAATAACACTATATTGACATTGTAAACACATAAAGCTATATTTACCAACCATATTGTACCATGAAGGCAGCATTTGAAGACATTGGCATTAAACAAGGCAAGCAGGCTTACCTCGCCTATGAATTGGTGGTTCCTGCTTTCCCATTCAAATGGCACTATCACCCGGAATATGAACTAACGCTGATCACCAAAGGAAAAGGGAAGAGATTGGTGGGGGATCATTACGACCACTATGAAGAGGGCGATCTTGTTTTACTTGGACCCAACTTACCGCACACCTGGGTTAGCAATACGGTGAGCAAAAGAAAAAATGTATCTGCCATCGTTATCCAATTTCCCGAAAAAATAATCCAGGGATTTATCCAACTGGATGAATGCAAGAAAATTGCTGGGCTCTTATCGGCCTCCGTACATGGACTTTTCTTCAACAAGCATCGTTTAACAGAGGAGATCCGTGACCTGCCGCAAAAAACCGGCCCAGAGAAGATCACCGGCCTTCTGCATATCCTTGATCAACTCACCAAACAAAAAGCCATCGTACTTGCGTCCGACTACTACAAAGCCGCAAGAAGTACCGAAAATGAGAAAAGGGTCAATACGGTTTGCCGGTTTTTACAGAAGAATGCGGCGGAAAATATACCCATTGAAAAAATAGCAGTGCTGGTCAATCTTGCCGTCTCGGCATTCTGCAAATTCTTTAAAAGGGCCACCGGTTTAACGGTAACGGATTACTTGAATGATATCCGCATTGGCAATGCCTGTGAATTACTGATTGAGACAGATTTACAGATCAAAGAGATCGCTTACCAGGTGGGCTTCCAGAGTCTTACCTACTTCAACAGGGTATTTCTTAAGAAAAAGAAACTGACCCCAAGGGCATTTCGGGATAATATTGCACGAATTCAATGATCAGTTTGTCAAAGCCTGATCATCACTGGTACTCTTGGTGGTTAGATCGTACTTTCCCTTCACCACACGAGATAGC
>JBEISY010000422.1:0-2299 GCA_040375175.1 Chitinophagaceae bacterium | reverse complement strand
GTACGCACTGTATATGCAAAGTCTAACCTGGCGACAATAAAATCAAAATCCCATCGTAGCCCCCAGCCCGCACTGATGGCAATCTGACTGAGGAATGAATCAAAATGAAACCTTGCATTTGGCCACAGCTACTGGCTTCACTATGTTTACCGACAAACCCCAAGGATAAAAATTGAACATCATGTTGGGAAAAACGAAGAAATAATATGCAGCTACTTTTTTCCCATAATCCTGATGATGGGCCGGCAGATCGAAACAGGCCTCATCTCCTTTGGCGATCCCCAACTGTAGATTGCTTAATGGATACAGTTCTGTTGTGTACTCACCATAATCTATGACAGCATTAAGGCCCGCGTGTACAAATGGGATGTGAAAACCTTCCAGGTAATTCTCACAATAGAGTGCCCAATGGGCATTGACTTTAAAAATTCTGCTGCGTTCAGGCTTCGGCACAAAAGCATCCAGTGGCAAAAAGGAAAGCCTATCCATCATCGCCCCAAAATAATGATCGAAGGTCTGCGTATAATCAAGTGTGGTAAACAGGAAAGGTCCCCACTGCTTTAAGGGAAGCTGGTGCAGACTGTCTGAAGCTGAAGGGAAGTTCTTCACCTCTGAAAACTCGGGCATCGACTTAAACTTACCGTCAAGGCTAAACAACCGGCCATGGTATTTACACCGCAGGTGGGGCGCAGTACAAGGTTCGGTAATGACCAGGTTGCCCCTGTGGGTACAAACATTGGATAAGCAGTGAAGGCTTCCCTTATCATCATGGCTCAGCAACAGTGGTTCATCCATATACCCAGGAAGCAGGGTAACCGGCATACAGGATCCGGCTGCGTTCAGCATACTATTGTCTCCTACCCACTGCCAGGATGGTGCAAAAATTTTCTCCCGGGATTGTTGGTAGTAGGCGTCCATAGTGTAAAACGCCTTATCAAGTGTGATCGCCCGGGCGATGTCTGGGTGAATAGGTTCCATGACAGGGGATGTTTCACCAAATATAGGTTGCCGCATACAAGTTCCCTAATGAAGATCAGCAAATCGCGTAACAGGGATCATTCCACGCCATCAGGGATTGGTGCAACTTTATGGCATCAATTTTAACCACCATCATACTTTAAACTGAACGTCATGAAAAAAGAATACTGGATCAAAGTAGGCAATGTTGACAACCGTCTTGTCATCTATCTAAATGGAGAGATCATCTGGGACAGTGGCATCATCCATGATGATCCAAAACTGCATAAAGCCGTGGAACTTACCAACCTGCTTAGGGATGGGGATCATTTCCACAACGAACTTATTTTTGAAGGCTTCAATGACACTTTCCATGCCAATGGATCTGAAGAAGATGTGGCCCCCTGGCATTTCAGTTACCGGGTGGTAGAACTAGCCCTGGACAACCAGGGAAACGTAGAAGAAGAGACAGACCTCATTAAGCCCTATGATGAAAAACACTACTCTAACCCGAATATCCGGGCGCTCAACAACAGGTATATCATCAAACGGAAAAACGGCGCCTTCAAAGTGATATCCAACGCATTGTCTCAGCAGTTTGCAGAATGATTTCGTTCAGTAGAAATGATTCTCCACACTTATGAAAAAAAGCCCGGATGGGCTTTTCTTTTTTCGATGCTGTTCATGTAGATCAGTTGCCGGATTCAAATGGATTCAGTAGTTTGGAAACATGAAAAAACGACTGCTGCTTGGTTTGCTGGTATTTTGCCTCGCCTGCGAAAAAGACGAAAGTGCAGATGGCAACAACAATATTGCCCTCAAGGACGCACTCAATGGGAAAGAATGGAAAATAAATTCTCTTGTGCTTACCACAAGTGATGGTGGCTTTGTAAATCTGTTTGAGATCAGCTATAAGCCTTGTGAGAAAGACGACCTGCTCAAATTCAATACTGATGAAAGTTTCACAAAAAGTGATAACATAAGTATCTGCAATCCACCGGGAGGAAACGTATTCAACAATCTGGATGGCGGATCCTGGGGCGTGCAGCCATCCGATAGCACTCTGGTCATTTCAAAAGGATTTAACGTGCAGGCCTACAAAGTTTCTGCCTGGACGGCAAATACCATGACCTGGAAACAAAGCTCAAAAGATTACCTCGGTATCGAAAACACCTTAACCTATACCCTCACCCGCTAATAACTAATCACCAATCCCTCCATTGCCACATTACCGCATTAGCTAATTGTCTAATTAAAAAAGGCCCCGGTAAAACCGGGGCCTTTTTCTTAGTAGTCCATTCCGCCCATTCCGGGAGCGCCGCCACCATGATTGTGGAGGGGT
>JBEISY010000084.1:0-7003 GCA_040375175.1 Chitinophagaceae bacterium | reverse complement strand
TTGACACGTGACTTCTGAGATCCGCCGGTGTGCTCTTGACATAATCGATCAGTTTACCTCTGTTTTCTCTGAATGAAGCGATGGCTTCATCAATATTTTGGAAACCGGTGTTCAGTGGTTCAAGCGGCGCAAATGTTTTTACTTTTACAGACCGGTCTTCCAGGTTTTTCATGACCTGTTCATCGGTCCATTTGATCTCGCTTCTTTTCTCTGGGTTGGCTGCGCCTTTGATGGATTGGTCAGCCATTCCCCAAAGCATTTTCTCCGAAGCGGCGATGTGCATCATGCAATCCTGCACACTCCACTTATCAGGGGCGGGCTTGAATTTCAGCTGCTCATCGGTAAGGTTGCCGAGGGTCTTCATGAGATTTTTCTCAGAATCTTTCAGGAAAGAAGTGGCTGTCTTTCTTTCTTTTTTAGAAAGGGTTGGCTCCGCCTGGAAGGCTACCAGGCTCAGGATGGCCACCATGAACAATAACTTTTTCATATTGAATGTTTTAGGAGGTATTACAGTAATGTATAATCTTTTTCAAAACTTTAATAGTATGCCCGAGATTTAATTTATAGTTTTGTCCTGTTCATATGAAAAGGATCCTGGTTTCTTTCATTGCCGCTCTCTACTTGCTGGCCTCCACGGGCACGGCAGTAGAATTGCATTATTGCATGGGCAAGATGGTAGACTGGTCCTTTGCACACATTTCCTCCGCTTCATGTGATCAATGCGGGATGGATAAGCAGGAAGAAGGCAATCACTGCTGCAAGGATGAGCAGAAGTATGTGAAAAGCCTTGACGACCAAAAATCAAATACGGCCAGCCAGGAATTTTCACCCCTCAGCGCTGCCGCACCTACTTCCACCTTCCACCTTCCACCTTCCACCTTTGAGGTCAGTCATCTAAGCTATCAGGGCTTGCCTAACGCGCCTCCAGACAATCAGGGTCTTTTCCTGAAACATCGTTCTCTTTTACTGTAGATCCTTACATCTCCTGACGCCCGGCATGCATGCACGGGCTATTTTCGTTTGTCCATAAACGTTAGTTGCACATTTTATTTACACTAAATAGGTATTTTATGAAGTCCATTATGTATGCTGCTATGTCCACCGTAGTGTTCATGGCCATGTCCTGCCAGCAGTCCACTGAAACCAAACATGATCATGCAACCACACCCGCTGTAACTGCAGCTGCGGATACAACCACTCACGCTGTTGCGGCGGAGTCGACACCCAAAAAGATCACTCCGCTTTATGCCGGTCTGGATGCAAAACTGTCTGGTGTGCTTGCAGAAGCCATCGGTCATTATTTCAACCTCAAGAATGCACTGGTAGACGATAATGCGGCTAGTGCAGCAACGGGCGCCAAAGCGATGGCGGCTTCATTACAACAACTGGATAAATCGTATTTCACGGCCGACCAGAAAAAGGCATATGATGCGATAGAGAAGGGCTTGAAAGATCATGCCACCCAAATCGCAGCATCAAATGATATCAAAGTACAACGCACGCATTTTGTGGATCTCAGTAACAATGTTTACGAGCTTGTAAAAGCCTTTGGTGCGGGTAAAACGGTATATCATGATTACTGCCCGATGGCCAATGATGATAAAGGAGCACTCTGGGTGAGTGAGATCAATGATATCAAGAATCCATACTTCGGTGCGAGCATGCTGACTTGTGGTTCGGTGGAAGAAACGATTAATTAACCAGTTCGCAGTTCGCAAGGTCGCACAGGTCGCAGCTGCGACCTCGCGAACTGCGAACTGCGAACTAAGCGAAAGTTATGGTTAAAAAATTAATAAGTCTGTCGCTCAAAAATCGTTTCATCGTTTTACTCGCTGCGGCTGCTCTATTTGCCTGGGGCATTTTCGCGGTTCAGCGGAACCCCATCGATGCCATTCCTGATCTCAGCGAGAACCAGGTGATCGTGTTTACGGAATGGATGGGCAGGAGTCCGCAGGTTATTGAAGACCAGGTTACGTATCCGCTTGTGAGTAATCTGCAGGGCATCCCCAAGGTGAAGAGTATCCGTGGCTCGTCTATGTTCGGGATGAGTTTTGTGTATGTCATTTTCGAAGACAACACAGACATCTATTGGGCGAGGACGCGGGTGCTGGAACGATTAAATTTCGCGCAGCGACTTTTACCGCAGGGCGTGACGCCCACACTCGGTCCGGATGGCACGGGGGTTGGGCATATCTTCTGGTACCACCTCGATGCACCCAAAATGGACCTTGGCGAACAACGCGCGCTACAGGATTGGTACGTCAAGTTTGCACTGCAAACCGTTCCGGGTGTTGCGGAAGTTGCATCCTTTGGTGGTTTCGAGAAACAGTATCAACTCGTAGTGGACCCGGTGAAGCTGCAGTTCTATAAGCTCTCGCTGATGGATGTTGTGAACAAGGTAAAGGCGAACAATAATGATGTGGGCGGTCGGAAGTTTGAGATGGCTGATATGGCCTATATCATTCGTGGTCTGGGCTATATCAAGAACAAAGAGGATGTAGAGAACATTGCGCTCAGCCAGGTGAATGGCATTCCGGTGCGGGTGCGGGATATCGGCACGGTGCAGATGGGCGGGGATCTGCGACTGGGGATTTTCGATAAAGATGGCGAGGGTGAGGTGGTGGGTGGTATTGTGGTGATGCGTTACAACGAGAACGCCAACCGCGTCATTGCCGATATCAAAAAGAAGATCAGCGAGGTGGAGAAAGGATTGCCCCAGGGTGTGACCATTAAGACATCTTACGACAGAAGTACTTTGATCCAGGCGGCAGTCAACGCGGTGAAGAACACACTCATTGAAGAGATGATTGTAGTGTCGCTAGTGGTGATCATCTTTCTGTTTCATTGGCGAAGTGCATTGATCATCCTGATCCAGCTTCCCATTTCTGTTGCAGTGGGATTTATTCTACTGGAGGCCTTCGGTATATCGTCCAATATTATGTCGCTCACCGGCATTGCCCTCGCCATTGGCGTAGTAGTTGATGACGGCATTGTGATGGTGGAGAATGCTTACCGGCACATCAGTGAAGCGCAACATGATCCTTCATCCCAAAATGCAAAGCCATGAAGAAGGAAGAGCGACTTAAACTGATCGAGAAAAGCTCTCAACAAGTGGGACCCGGTGTGTTTTATTCCACCATCATTGTTGTGGCATCGTTCCTGCCGGTGTTCCTGCTAACCGGGATGGAAGGGAAATTGTTTCATCCCCTGGCATGGACAAAAACGTTTATCCTCTTGGTGGATGCTTTTCTCGCGATCACCTTCACGCCGGTGCTGATCTCGTTTTTTATGAAGGGAAAATTGAAGCCGGAATCGGCCAATCCCATCACCGGATTTTTAGAACGATTGTATACACCGGTGCTTGCTTTTTGCCTGCGTTGGCGGAAAACCATTTTGGCCATCAGTCTTGCTGCATTGATCACGGGTGTGCTTTTGCTGAGTCGATTAGGTTCAGAGTTCATGCCCCCATTGGATGAAGGATCATTATTGTTCATGCCCGTTACCTTACCTGATGTATCCAATGCCGAAGCAAAGCGCTTGCTGCAAGTGCAGGACCGCATCATCCGAATGGTGCCAGAAGTAGATCATGTACTCGGGAAAGCGGGAAGAGCCGCAACGGCAACGGACAACTCTCCGATCTCTATGATGGAGACGATCATTTTATTGAAGCCATCGCACGAGTGGCGGAAAGGCATGACCAAAGACGGGATCATCAATGAGCTCAATGCGAAACTGCAGATACCCGGTGTAACCAATGGTTGGACGCAGCCCATCATCAACCGGATCAATATGCTCAGTACGGGTGTGCGCACAGACGTGGGTATAAAAGTGTATGGACAGCAGCTGGATACCATTTATGCCTTTGCGCAACGCATCCGCAAACAATTGCAAGGTGTGGAGGGCGTGAAAGACTTATATGTGGAGCCGATCACCGGCGGAAAATATCTTGATGTGGTGATCAAACGTGAAGAGATCGGCAGGTATGGATTGAGTATCGATGATGTGAATGCTGTAGTTGAAACAGCCTTGGGTGGAATGAAGATCACGACAACGGTGGAAGGACGGCAACGGTTTTCCGTGAATGCGCGATTTGGTCAGGATTTCAGAAATAATCTTGAAGCAATCAAAAGACTGCAAGTGCAAACCATGTCGTTTGGTCCTGTTCCGCTCCAAGCAGTAGCCGATGTGCAATTGTCAGACGGACCGCCCATGATCAATTCAGAGAATGCCATGTTGAGGGGCACCGTGCTGTTCAATGTAAGAGGCCGGGACCTGGGTAGTACGGTTGAGCAGGCACAGTTGCAGTTGAATGATCTGATGAAGCAGTTGCCTAAGGGATATTTCCTTGAATGGAGCGGCCAGTGGGAGAATCAGATCCGCGCCAATCGGACCCTGAAGATCATCCTTCCCATTGTCATCGCCATCATCCTGTTGGTCCTTTACTTCACTTATCGTTCCTTGAAAGAGGCGATGGTGACGATGATCACGGTTCCCTTTGCATTGGTGGGTGGTGTGTTCATGGTGTATGCATATGATATCAATTTATCTGTGGCTGTTGCGGTGGGCTTTATCGCCTTGTTTGGAATGGCTATTGAAACGGCGATGTTGATGACCATTTACCTCAACGAGGCGATGGCTAAGATGGTTGCAGTTCATGGGAACAGCAGCGCCTCATTGACACCTGCAATCATCAGAAAATATATCATTGAAGGTTCCGTGAAAAGACTGCGGCCGAAGCTGATGACGGTGTCCGTGGGTTTGTTTGGGCTGATCCCCATCCTCTGGGCAACCGGTGTGGGGAGCGATATCATGCGGCCCATCACCATTCCGCTGATCGGGGGTACCATCAGCTCAACGATATATGTTTTACTAATCACGCCCGTGGTTTTTGAGATCATGAAACTTCGGGAACTGCGTAAAAAAGGAAAAATTGAAAATATCGATGGCAACCATTAAATACATTACCCTGCTCTCAGCGGTGCTGATGGCACAGGGCCTCAACGCGCAAGTGATGACGCTGAATGAGGTTGTTGAGAAAGTAAAGACCACGCATCCCGTGATCAAAATGTATGATCAGGAGATACGATCCATGGACGAAGCGGCGAAAGGGGCCAGGGCCTGGATGCCTACGCAGATCGGAACCGGGTTTTTTATGACTCCGTACAATCCTTCCTTGTGGAAGCGAGAGGGTGGGGAGCCAGGAATGGGCTCTGTGATGATATCCGGTGAGCAGATGTTTCCGAATAAAAAGAAACTGGATGCAGATGAGTTGTATATGAAGGCCATGAGTGCCGCAGAGAAAGAGCGAAAGCATGCAACACTGAATGAACTGGTTGCCGAGGCCCGAGGGCATTACCTTGCTTGGATCATTTTGCAGAAAAGGCTCGTGGTGTTGAAAGACAGTGAGCGCATCCTGGATTTTATGATCCGTAATGCCGAGATCAGGTATAAAAATAATATGGAGAAGATCGGCGCTTACTATAAGGCGAAGGCGGCTATCGGCCAGGTGAAGAATATGCAGCTGATGTACAACAGCGAGATCAATGAACGCAGGATCAGGCTCAATACGCTGATGGCCAATTCTGCCATGGCGCCGCTTGAGATCGATACCAGTTTTCAACTCTCCGCCTATGCAGCATTGCCATTGGATACGGCGGTATTTTATACAAACCGGAGCGACCTGAAAGCACTTGACAAGGATCTGGAATTGAACAAGCTGAAAGTAGAAACGGAGCGCATGAATCTCAAACCCCAGTTTGGTGTTAAGTATGACCACATGTTTGGTTTTGGTGGATCACCGATGCTGTATACATTAATGGGAATGGTTCGGATACCGTTGGTGGGTGGCGCTTCCAGGATGAGCAAGGCCAATATGGAGAGCCTCAAGTATAAGTCGATGGCTGTTCAGGCCCAGAAAGAAATGATGGTGAATGAGTACATGGGCATGGCCTATGGCATGCAGAATGAAATCGCACTCAAGCAACAGCAGATGAAACTGTACGAGCAGGACATTCTGCCTGCTTTGCGAAATAATTATAAGACGATGCAGATCGCGTATGAGCAGAATACGGGCGAATTGTTCATGTTGTACGATGCCTGGGAAGTGTTGAACATGAAACAGATGGAGTACCTGGATCTATTGGCGCAGTCGCTATCTGCCCGGATTCGACTGGAACAACTATTGCAACAAACAAACTAAGTCCATGAAGAATCATATCGTCACCATACTGTTCCTCTTGCTGATCTACGCTTGCGGGCCGTCTGCAAAGCATGATCAGCGTGTGGGATCAGATACTGCACATAGTCCGGAGGAGCCTTGGAAAGACAGTGCGCTCGTAACACTGATCAATCCCACCAATGCTTTTGTGGTTTCATCGATCCCGGTTACGGCCATGGTGAAAAGGCAGGAAGATATTGAGATTGAAGCGTTGGGAAGCATTGATTATGACACGCGCTTCGTCAACAATATTTCTTCCCGAGTGGAAGGGCGGATCGAAAAACTATATGTTCGATATCGGTTCCAGCAAGTAAAGAAAGGCCAGAAGATTATGGAAGTATATAGCCCAGAGTTGGTTACCGCACAAGAAGAGCTGTTGTTTCTGACAAAGCAGGACCCCGACAATCAATTGATGATTCAGGCAGCAAAGCAAAAACTCATTAACCTGGGTATGGATACAAGGCAGGTGATGGAAGCGGTTCAAACGGGGAAGGCAAAACTTACCGTGACCGTATATAGCCCTTACAATGGACAAATTCATGAATCAGGCGGCACCGCGATGAACAGTGCTCATGGCGCCATGAAAGATCTTTCATTGTTAACAGAAGAACTAAGTCTCAAAGAAGGAATGTACCTCCGCAAAGGTCAATCGGTCTTTACTGTTTTTGATCAGGCCAAAGCATGGGTGGTGTTGAATATCTACGATGAGAACCAGGCACTGGTTAAGGTGGGAAATCCCGTACGCGTTGTTCCTGAAACCGCTCCGGATAAGGATTTCAGGGCAAG
>JBEISY010000235.1:0-4045 GCA_040375175.1 Chitinophagaceae bacterium | reverse complement strand
TTGGGGGGAGTGGTTGGGGGGAAAGGCCTCCCCCTAACCACTCCCCCTACAACCTATTTTACAGGGTTGGTCGAAAAAGATGATGGAAACTTGAAACGTGAAAAAAGTTTCTGTAGTTTTGCGACCTTATCGGTTTCAATATGACAATGGATAATGTATTAGATACCCGTGGCAGGATCAGGGAACAGGCCAAAAACCTGTTCATGAAGTATGGTATCCGTTCGGTTTCCATGGACGACATCGCTGTGGGCCTGGGGATATCCAAGAAAACCATTTACCAATGGTATAAAGACAAGGATGAGCTCGTGGATGCCATCATTGGAGACGATATTGAAGATATTAAGAAAGATTGTTATGAGTGTGAGGTCCAGTCCACTAACGCCGTGGAAGAGGTGTTTTTGACGATGGACAGGATCGTCATACACATGCAAAGCATGAACCCCAATATCCTCTATGACCTCCACAAGTTCCATTTCCAGAGTTTTAAGCGGTTCATGGACCACAAGAACATTTATCTGATGGAAGAGGTGAGCAAAAACCTCAGAAGAGGCATCGGGGAAGGGCTGTATAAAGCGGACCTCAACATTACCGTTCTCGCCAAGTACCGCCTGGAGTCCATGATGGTTATGTTTAACCAGGATGTGTTTCCCGCTACGGAGTTCAACCTCGTGGAAGTCTCTAAAGTATTACTCGAGAATTTTCTTTTTGGCCTGGTATCCCCTAAAGGGTATGACCTCGCCGTACAATACCAACAAGAACGAATCATTAAAAGCAAGCAAAAATGAGAGAAGGCAGGACAAGGCTCGCAGGCTTGATATTGCTGCTGTTGCTGACTACACAAGTGAATGCACAGAAGCACTATGCATTCACCGCAAAGGAAGCGGTAGATTTCGCGATCAAGAATGTGACGGAAATCAAGAATCTGAAGATCGACAGACGATTACAGGAATCAAAGAACAATGAGATCAAAGGACAGGCCATGCCGCAGATCAATGGATCTCTCGGCATGCAACATTTTTTCTCGATTCCGGTAACCTTATTGCCGGATTTTGTATCCCCATCGGTGTACAATGTACTCGAAACGGAAGGCGTGAAAGATGGCAATGGTAATCCCATTATGGCGCCTACCGGACCGCCGCAGTTTTTCCCGGCGCAGTTTGGTGTACCCTGGCAGGCCTCAGCCGGATTTAGTTTCCAGCAGCTGTTGTTCCAGCCCGATGTTTTTGTGGGACTGCAGGCAAGAGATGCCGCACTGCGTTATGCAGACATCAATGTAAAAGCGATGGAAGACAGTGTAAAAAGCAATGTGTTCCGCGCTTATTACGGGGTACTCATCCTTGAAAAGCGGAAACTGTTTTTGGACGATGGCATCAAGCGCCTGGAGAAACTCATGAGTGATCAGGAAGTGCTGTTTAAAAACGGATTTGCAGAAAGACTGGATATCGATCGCACGCAGGTGAACGTGAACAACCTGAAATCCTCACAATCGCAGGTGGCCAACCTCATCATCATTGGGTATGCATCCCTGAAATTTGCATTGGGCATCAACCAGGCGGATGGGCTGCAGTTGACAGATACTTTGTCTACCGAACTCGTCAAGCGGGACATTCTGGACACCACCGGATTCAAATATGAAGATCGAGCTGAAATTCAGTTGCTGAATTCCGTGGAAGAGTTGCAGAAACTTGACCTAAAGCGTTATAAAATGCAGTATATCCCCACATTGGCGGCCGTATGGAACTTTTCCGGAGCTGCACTTCGCCAGCAGTTCGATTTCTTTGATTTCAGCAAGCCCTGGTTCAAAACAAATGTGGTTGGCATTAATATGAATGTCCCCATTTTTGATGGATTACAGAAAGACCAGAAGATCAAGCAGGCAAGGATGAATCTCGAGAAAACCCGTAACAGCATGGAGAACCTGCAACGGGCTATTGACCTGCAAAGGGCCGCTGCATACAACCAGTTCCGAAATGCCATTGCTAATATGGATGTGCAGGAAAGGAACCTTGAATTGGCGGAAAAAGTGTACAATACCACCAAGAAAAAATATGAGCAGGGCCTGGGATCAAGTTTTGAGATTATCCAAACGGAATCCGGATTTGAAGATGCCCAGTCCAATTATTTCCAGGCGCTTTATGATGCAGTGATTGCAAAGATTGCCTATTACCGTTCATTGGGAAGATTATAAAACCATCGAATCAATACTAAAGAAGATAATATGAAACAACTGATTATGTTGCCAATGCTGGTATTCCTTGCCGCCTGTGGCGGAGGCCGGAAAGATGCTAATGCAACATTGACCGATAAAAAACTTGAACTTGAAAAGCTCCGTAAAGAGAAAGAAACGGTAGCCGTCAAGATCACGAAGCTGGAAGAAGAGATCAGTAAGCTTGATCCTGCGGCGGCTGCAGAAGCCAGTAAGAAACTGGTTGCAGTTACTGTTCTTCAGCCCCAGGATTTTGCGCACTATATAGATCTGCAGGGACGTATCTCCACGGAGAATGTTTATATCGTCACACCGAGGGGAATGGGTGGACAGGTAAAGTCCGTGCATGTAAAGCTGGGTGACCGTGTAAGGCAGGGACAGTTGCTTTTGAAACTTGACGATGCGGTTGTCAGGCAACAAATGGCACAACTGAAAACCCAAATGGATTATGCCCGTGATCTTTACAACAGGCAACAAGCGGTTTGGAAAGAAGGCATCGGAACAGAAGTGCAGGTACTCAATGCAAAGAATGCGGTGGAGAACCTGGAGAAGCAGATGAGTTTGCTCAATGAGCAGATGGCCATGACAAATGTATATGCGCCTGCATCCGGTGTGGCGGAAACGGTGAATATCCGCGTAGGTGAGTTGTTCAATGGTAATCCCGCCGCCGGCATCACCATTATCAATCCTTCCAGCCTGAAGGCAGTAGTGGATGTTCCGGAGAACTATTCATCTAAAGTGAAGAAGGGAATGGATGTGATCATTGATGTGCCGGATATTTCCAAGCGGATCAACAGCAAGATCACCCTGGTGAGTGAAACGATCGGCCAGACCACAAGGAGTTTCATTGCGGAAAGCAAGATCGCCGCGGATCCTTCGCTGAAGCCCAACCAGGTTGCGATCATCCGGATACTTGATCACGCCAGCAAAAATGCGATGGTTATTCCGGTGGCTACCGTACAGACAGATGAGAAAGGGAAGTTTGTATATGTACTTGATACCCAAAATGGCAAAACCGTAGCGAAGAAGAAGCCTGTTGTTGTTGGAGAATTGTATGAAGATAAGATAGAGATCCGCCAGGGTCTTCAGGCTAATGATCAGTTGATCACGCAAGGCTTCCAGGGCTTATATGAAGGACAATTGATTACCACTAAATAATTGCTGGTCATGAAGAAAGTGACTGATGAAATACAAAGCCTTTTGAGTGGCGGGAAAACATTCTTTGCCACCAACTGGGCCATTAAAAGTAAAACGGCGGTTTACCTGATCGTACTCTTTGTGACGGTCTGGGGTATATCCCTGTTTGTAACCCTGCCTAAAGAGCAGTTTCCGGACATTGTGATCCCCACGATCTATGTGCAAACCGTATATGTAGGGAACTCGCCCAAGGATATTGAGAACCTGGTGACAAGGCCTATTGAAAAGAAATTGAAGGGTATCACAGGTGTCAAGATCAATAAGATGACCAGCACCTCCCTGCAGGATTTCTCGGCCATCATAGTAGAGTTCAGTACTGATGTGAAGACCGATGTGGCCATTCAGAAAGTTAAGGATGCGGTAGATAAAGCGCGTGGCGATCTTCCAACGGATCTCACACAGGTGCCTACGGTGCAGGAGATCAGCTTCAGTGAATTTCCGATCATGGCGGTGAATGTCAGCGGGGACTATGACGCGGTGAAGCTTAAAGAATTTGCGGACAGGCTGAAGGATAAGATCGAGGAGCTATCGCAAATCACCCGTGTTGACGTGATCGGTGCTCCTGAGAGAGAGATCCAGATCAATGTCGATAACTATAAAATGCAGGTAGCTAAGGTTACTTTTTCTGATATCGAAAATGCG
>JBEISY010000175.1:0-4878 GCA_040375175.1 Chitinophagaceae bacterium | reverse complement strand
TCCCCATGATGTATGGAAATCCCGCTACATCAAAATCGATCCCATAGATCATATCAAAGTTGCTGGTCCCGAAGTAGCGCGACTGCAAAAGACCGCCCGTACCACCATTGGGTGCGATGATGGAAACAAATCCATCGATACTTCCTGACAGACCATTGGATGCAGCAGGAAGATTCGGACTTCCCGAACCTCCTGCCAGATAGATTCTTCCATCGGTAGGACGTATTCCCAAAACAAAACCTGCGTCGTCATCTGAACCTCCCAGATAACTGCTGAAGATCACTGAACTCAGCGTAGGGGTAAGTTTGATGACCACCGCATCCTGTCCGCCACCGGAAGCGCCTTGAAAAGCATTTTGTAAGGGGAAATTCGTGGACAGCGTACTTGCAGCAATATAGATGTTATTGGCACCGTCCAACTCAACTTCACTCCTTGAGTTATCTCCGTAGTTGTATAAGGTTGATGATTTACAATAATTCAGGGTTGCATTGATATTGACACCGTCATCACCAGTGCCGCCAATTTTCATCGAGCCGATGAGGGCAGTACCTGAAGCGTTGAACTTGGTCACATAGATATCATACTGGCCCAGGTTACCAAAACTCGCTGTGATGGGAAAATTGGGTGAGTTGGTACGCCCCAGCACCACCAGGTTTCCCGCGGGATCGGCAATCATACTGTGTGGATACTCTTCTGCAGAACCACCGAGGTAGGTAGAGTATATCCTTGATGTACCGTTGGCATTGAAGCGGGTAATGGCCACATCGATCTGCACTTGGTTACCTCCTGCAAAAGTAGTTTGAAATGCACCTGGTGTAACGGGATAACCCGGACCGGCAAATACAATACCTCCTGCGAAGAAGCTACCGTCATTACCCGGTGTAGCAGTAAAGCCCCAGTTGCCGGAGCGGCTACCGGAATAGGTACAAAACACCAGCACCGGATCAATCACCAGTTCAGCAGAAGCATCGTAGTTCTTCACTACAAACCGCACCTGGTCTCCTTCCAACTGAAACCGGCAATTCACTTCTTTCTTCATCCCATTGATGATCTGGTAAGCATACGGCGAGAGTTCCTTTACATCACCCGCAGATGTTTTAATGACCAACTCTCCATCCTTAATCAACATCTTCTCCGCTCCTTCGTATTTCATGCGGATACGACTAACATCCACACCTGGCTTTACAAGAATGTCATATTTAAGCCTGCCATTGTCTGTATAATATTTTACGTCCACCCCAGGATACATGTCTTTGGCCAGCAGTGCGGAAAAAGTTCTCACGCCGGATTTCCATTTGGTGGGATCATTGCCGATGAAGTAATTGTCTACCCCTTCTTTGGGATACATGGGCGTGATCTGCGGATTGGTGTTACTACCAATAAAGCGTACCCGAAGCGCATGGGAGCGAAGTATCTCACCATAACCACGATAGGGCTGGTCCTTTTTGTTAGCGAACTGTTTCTCTGTAGCACCATGACCATGCAAACGTTCCTGCACTGCTTTCAAGTCATCCGGATGATGCTGCACCATCGTATACCCTTGCTTATCAATAAACAGCGAACCGCTACCAGCATCAGCTTTATACGAGAATCCACCTTCCCACTGACCTTTATTCTCTACAAAATCAAGCGAATAATACGACTGCGCCTGTACGGATACGCAAAGGAGGGAGAAGGAAAAAAATGAGAAAAATGTCAGGATATAGTTTCTAATCATCCGGTGTTAAAAATACCATTAATTAACGTATACAATCTGTTAATAAGTACGGATTGTCAGGATATTTTACTCCATATGGTTTTGCCCTTCTGCCCCATCAGAAAATGCCTGAGTGACTGATGCTCAGGATGTTCAAGATTTGGGTCCTCATCAAGCAAATTTGTGGACACTTCCCTGGCTAGTTCCAATAAGTCCCTGTCTTCCAGGATATTCGCCAGTTTAAAGTTCATCAACCCACTCTGCCTTGTACCCTCAATGTCTCCGGGTCCACGAAGAGCCAGGTCTTTCTCTGCGATGACAAATCCGTCATTGGTGCTGCACATCACGGTTAGCCGTTCCCGTGCCTCCTTGCTGATCTGGTCACCGGTCAGCAGGATACAGTAACTCTGTTCAGAACCTCTGCCCACGCGGCCCCTGAGCTGGTGCAGCTGGCTCAGCCCAAACTTCTCCGCACTCTCGATCACCATTACCGTGGCATTGGGCACATTCACCCCAACTTCAATCACCGTAGTAGACACCATGATCTGCGTATCGTTGGCCACAAAACGCTGCATATTCACTTCTTTCTGCTGGGCATTCATTTTACCATGAACCATGCTGATATAGGTCTGCGGTTCCGGAAAATATGCTTTGACATTCTCATAGCCCTTCATCAGGTTCTCATAGTTCATCTTTTCACTTTCTTCAATCAGTGGAAAAATGATATATGCCTGTCGGCCTTTCAGTATCTCTGATTTAATAAAATCCATCACCTGGGGTCTGGCATGTTCATAACGGTGAACCGTTTTTATGGGCGTCCGTCCGGGTGGCAACTCATCCATGACACTATAATCAAGATCCCCATACGCAGTCATGGCAAGGGTTCTGGGAATGGGTGTTGCCGTCATCACAAGCACATGTGGTGGCACCTCATTTTTCTCCCAAAGCTGCGCACGCTGCGCCACACCAAAACGATGCTGCTCATCCACTATGGCCAGACCCAGCTGCTTAAACTGAACGTCCTTCTCAATCACTGCATGCGTGCCGATGAGGATGGTCACTGCTCCATTCATTAATTCTTCAAGCGTCTTTCTGCGTGCTGCGGCTTTCACCGAGCCTGTCAACAACCTCACTTCAACATTCAGGGGCGCCAACAGCTTACTAATGCCTTCATGATGTTGCTGCGCCAAAATTTCAGTAGGCGCCATCAGGCAACTCTGGTATCCATTGTCTGCCGCAATCAACATCGTCATCAACGCTACAATGGTTTTACCGCTACCTACATCCCCCTGCAGCAAGCGGTTCATCTGCCTTCCCCTTGCCGTATCCGTCCTGATCTCTTTGATCACTCTTTTCTGTGCACCCGTCAGTGAAAAAGGCAAATGTTTTTCATAAAAATCATTGAACAATTCACCCACTTTATCAAAGACGATACCTCTTGAATATCGATGCCGGTTTGACTTGATCATCCCCAGCCTGATCTGTGCCAGGAAGAACTCTTCAAATTTCAACCGTCGCACGGCGTCTGCCTGTGCTTGTGCATTACCAGGGAAATGAATATCGCGGTAAGCCGCCCACTTACCTGCAAGATCCCATCGTTTCAAAATAGGTTCCGGCAGATTTTCCTGTATCTCTTCAGATGGTAAAACAAGGAAAAGGTTGGCCAGCAGTTTACCGATGGCTCGGCCATTCAAACCTTTGGCTTTCAGTTTTTCGGTAGTAGGATAAATAGGTTCCAGGTAACTCTTTCCGCCAAGCTTTTCCGGCGTCAGAATCTCCATCTCCGGGTGGGTAATCTGAGGTTTACCCATGAAGAATCCTGGCTTACCAAATACAAGGTACTGGTTCCCGATCTCCAGACTTTTACTGATCCAATTGATGCCTTGAAACCACGTCAGTTCCAGAACCCCGGTATCATCTTTCAAGGAAGCCACAAGCCTTCTTGCCCTGCCCTGCCCTGTGATCTGAAATAGAGTAATCTTACCCGCCACCTGGATAAAATCCGTCTGGTAGCTGATGTCCCGGATCTGAGAAACCTTTGTTTTATCAATATGTCTATAAGGAAAATGGTCCAGCAGATCCCTGAACGTAAAAATATTCAACTCCTTCTTAAGCATATCTGCCCGCAAAGGACCTACCCCTTTCAGGTATTCTATAGGATTCGATAATATCGTTGATTGTGGTACGATGACTGTTCCTTACACGCAAAGGTAACTAACTATCTGCGGTAAACTTCTACGGTACCCATCGATTCAGGACCTATCCTGGGTGCATAAAATGAATCCACTTTCTTGTAGTGCTGTTGCAGGGAATCCCTTACCCCGAATGGAAAGAAATTGTACATACCGGGCAGGTATTCAAACAACACCACATCGTAATATTTCTTACTGATCTGCTGTTCATAGAGTGCAGCCTGCTGGTTAAACATGGCCACGCCGAGGTGATGCCATAAAGGGTGGTATACCCCTTTCTCATAACCAAAAGGAACAGCTGCCGCCAGTGGTGTGAGTTCTGTCATATTCAAAACCTTGGGATCGGTCTTCTTCATCTCTGGCATCGCCAATACACGCTGTACCCCGTCTTCTGTGGGCCTAGGCAGCTTCATGCCTTTCAGGACCGGCACTTCAGAACGCACCCATTCTCCTACCGGGATATCGCCCTTTTTATTGAGGTATAGCAGGAAGTTGTTGCGTCCTACAAGATTCTCCCCTTCCGGTGTCTGTTGCAAAACGCCTGCAGGTTGCTGATCTTTCAGAAACAAACTGTTCACATAACCCACATATCGGCTTGATTGTAAAAACAAAATGGCCGTACACAAACCAACCAATGTGCCCCAGCTGTTCCAAGGTATCGGCAAGAGCTGATACAAAGCATATAATAACCACGCAAAAACAAATGAGACAAAATAGATGTTGTTGTCCGGTGGCGTATAGCTTGTCTCCTGCAGAATCGTTGCCTGCGCCAGGATACCCAACACCAGTAACAGGAACAATACCTGGTGTTTCCTGAAAAAAGTAACCCTGTCCCTGAAGAACAAAGCAAAGCCCATAACGGTTACCAACAGAATACTTAAACGGAGCAGCTGACTTTCGGCCAGCAATCCGATGAAGACATCCTTGATGGAAACACGGCTGGAATGTGGTGCCTGACCCAGGTTAAACCAGAAAGAAAATCCATCATTG
>JBEISY010000217.1:0-4198 GCA_040375175.1 Chitinophagaceae bacterium | reverse complement strand
GCTGGAAGAATGTTACGCCACCTGCATTACCGGAGGCATTGATCAACAGCATTGAGTTGTCTTCGTACCAGAAAGGCACCGCGTATTTGGCTGCTACACGATATAAGTTTAACGACTACGGTTCTTATACTTTCAAGACAACGGACTACGGAAAGACCTGGATACGCATCAGCGACGGTGTGAAGGAAGATGATTTCATCCGTGTGATTCGCGAAGACAAGAAACGGAAAGGCGTGTTATATGCAGGTTCAGAAAGAGGTTTTTATATTTCTTTGAACGATGGATATCTCTGGCAGAAGTTCCAGTTGAATTTACCGGTGGTGCCGATCACGGATCTGATGGTACACCAGAATGACCTGATTGCGTCTACGGCGGGCCGGGCGTTTTGGATCCTGGATGATCTGGGTGCCGTTCAACAGTATCAACCGGAATCCGGGATGCAGTTGTATCAACCCAAGCCCGCGGTTCATTTTGGTGGGGGCGGACTGCCAGACAAACAAGATCCGTTTGAAGGCGCCAATGCGCCGGAAGGAGTGCTCCTCGATTATTATTTGCCGAATACTTCAGATACGGGTACCATCACGCTTGATATCATCAATGGTGACGGTAAGGTTGTGAGTAGTTATTCTAATAAGAAAGATCCTTCTTACACACGCTTCCCTGGCGGACCGGCGCCAGCGCCTTTACTCCCGATGGAGAAAGGGCAGAATCGTTTTCTCTGGGATCTGCGTACCGCAACATTGAAAGATGTTCCGGGTGTGTATATTTTCGGCGACTATCGAGGTTACAGGGTTGCGCCGGGTAAATATAAGGCTGTCTTGCGGCATGGAGCAGAGAAGGCGGAGACGAACATTACAGTGGTTCCCGATCCAAACCTGAACACTACACCAGCCACCTGGCAGGAGCAGCAACAATTCATGGAAAGAGTTTCTGCAGACATCAATGAGATCCACGCAGCAGTAAACAATGTAAGGGGTGCCAAGAAACAGTTGCAATCCTTGAACGGCAACCTGAAAGACCTGCCGCAACATGCCGCATTGGTACAGGAAGGGGATAGCCTGATGAAGAGACTTGAGGCCTGGGAATCAAATATTGTAGAGTATCGGATCACGAACGGGCAGGATGTGATCAACTGGCCTAGCAAGCTGAATGCAGAGTTCTTCAATGTGAAAGGACTTGCAGACAGTCATGATCCAAAGATCACGGAAGGATTGAAGAAGCGATTGACGGATCTGGAGCAACAATGGGCCGGATATAAAAGACAGTATGAAGGCGATCTTCGTAATGCCATCGAAGCATACAATAAAAAGTTTCAGCAGGCCAATATCCCTGCGATCCTGATCAAGTAAGATGTGGTTTTTGTGGTGGATATTGGGATCGATGTTGTCATCTGAAGATGACACCCTACACGTGCTTTCCGGTAAAGCGCAGGGTACTTCATTCAGTATTCAGTATGTATGGAAAGACAGTATGATTTCCCGGCAGGAGATCGACAGCATCTTTGGCGTGATTGATGCTTCATTGTCTTTATACAAGCAGGAATCCCTGATCGTCCAGTTCAATCGGGACGGGCGGGTGAAGATGGATCTCCATATGCGGCGGGTCATGCAGGCAGCGCTGGAAGTGTATGCGATGTCAGGAGGAAGATTTGATGTGACCGTGCGTCAGTTGTCCTTGTTGTGGAAGGAGCATCAAGAGCCCTCTGGAATGGCCTTACGGGAGGCAAGAGATCAAACAGGATCAAGGTTTCTGACGATCACGGGAGACAGCCTGGTAGCTACGCGTAAAGGGGTGCAAATAGATTGCAATGGCATTGCGCAAGGGTATACGGTGGATGTGTTGGTTGAATTTCTTCGGCAGAAAGGAATCATGCATTTGATGGTTGAATTGGGCGGCGAGATCAGCACCTTGGGGAAGGGGCCGGGTGGCAGGGAATGGCGGATCGGGCTGGAGTCACCTATTGGTGGGAGCGGAAATCATTATCCTGTGGAGCGGGTGATTGCTTTGCAGGGAGAGGCAGTAACCACTTCAGCAAATTACCGGCAACCACGTCATATTATTGATCCGTTGCGCGGAAAACCTGTGAGCAATGGTATGTTGTCTGTGACTGTTATAGCAAAGGATGCCATGACAGCCGATGCATGGGACAATGCCTTTTTTGTGATGGGATGGAAAGATGCGCTGGCATCTGTAAAGCAAGACACATCGCTTGCAATTTACATGGTGTATCAGGATAAGCAGGGGCTATACCGGGATACATCATCTCCGGGATTCAAACATTACCTCAGGTAGATTACATGAATCGTTTTCGCTTGGCCAGTTCTGCATCCACGTAACCCTGTCCTTTATCGAAGAACTTGATCAACAGCATTCCTGCGAGGAAGCCACCGATATGAGCGGCATATGCAACACCATCGCTCTTACCGCCAATCATACCCATGCCACTTACAATTTGCAAGAGGATCCAGATGCCGAGGGAAACCATGGCAGGAACGGGAATGATGAACCGAAGAAACCAAACCATTACTTTTCGTTTTGGGAAGAGGACGAGGTAAGCGCCCATCACACCGGAGATAGCGCCCGATGCACCCAGGCTTGGCACATTCAGGTCCATGCCCATGATCTGGGATGCAAATACATGGCTGAGTGAAGCAAGTATACCGCAGAGCAGATAAAAAACCAGGTAACGGGTATGGCCGAGACGGTTTTCTATGTTATCACCAAAGATCCAAAGGAACAACATGTTTCCAAACAAATGAGCAAACCCGCCGTGCATGAACATTGAAGTGATCATGGTCAGGTAAACGGGGATCGGTGTTACCTGTAAACCCGGAACCTGGAATTGCTGCCCATTCATCATCACACTGCGGTCAGCCGTTACAAGGTCACTACCGGTAAGGATTTCAGATGGTACGGTAGAAAATGCGTAGGTGAATCCAAGGTTGTTGCCCATTCCTTGCAGCAGAAAGAAAACAAGGATATTGATGGCAATAAAGATATAGTTGACGTAAGGGTGACTATGTCTGTCTGAGTTATCATCGCTGATCGGGAACATAAGCTGTGTTGCTGAGTTATTGAATTATTGAGTTACTAAGTTACTATTTCTTCGTCACTAATCAACCTCTTGCCCTCTTTGCGCGCGCAAGATCATGTGCCACTCTTCGCTGGTGAGTTGGATGGTCATCGCTTCTTTTGCAGCGATTATTCTTTCGATCTTTGTGGTACCCAGCACTGGGATGATCTTAGTGGGGTGGCTGTGCAACCATGCAAGGAGGATGTTATCTGCCTTTGTATTGTGAGCGGTTGCTATGATCTCTGCCACTCCCAGCACCCTTCTTACAAATTCTGGCTGCTCCGGTTTGGTCAGTAATCCACCACCGATAGGGGACCATGCGAGGCAGGGAATATGGTGTTGGAGGCAATAGTCCGTAGTGCCATCGTACAATGCATCGGTCTTAAATGCAGAGATCTCAAATTGGTTCGCTTCCAGTTTAATCACGGAGCGCAGCAGTTCCATATGTCTGGGCAGGAAATTGGAAACGCCGAACTGAAGGACCTTGCCTGCATTTTTCAACTCGTCTACAGCGTCCATGATTTCAGAGGGGTCCATCAATGGATCCGGACGATGGATGAGCAGCAGGTCAATATGGTCCGTATGCAGGTTTCGGAGAGACCGTTCCAGAGAGCGGATGATATGTTGCTTGGATGTGTTGTATGATTTGATCAGGTGCTCAGGCCTGTTGGGCGTTACCATACAGATACCACATTTGGTGATCAACTGCATCTGGTTTCGCAAACCCGGCTCGGCGGAAAGGGCTCTGCCGAAATCTTCTTCGGTAGTATAATGGCCATAGATATCCGCGAGGTCAAAGGTGGTGACACCCGCGTCTATGCACTGGTGAATGATTCGTGAAAACTGGTCTGTAGAAAAAGCTGAGCCCCATTGCCCCCAGCTCATGGTTCCGGCGATTACAGGTGATAATTGCATGGGTGAAAATTAATGAATTTTCATTTCCGCATTACCGCATTGGCAAATTGTCAAATTAAAAAAGGGGCAGTGCCCCTTTTTTAATATCTCTTATTGTAACCTCCTCCTCCGCCGCCGCCGAAGTTTCTTTTTTTGTAACCCCCACCTCCGCTGCCGCCACCACCAGAGCGAGGTTCCTGCGGTCTTGCTTCGTTTACAATCAGTTTTCTG
>JBEISY010000427.1:0-2258 GCA_040375175.1 Chitinophagaceae bacterium | reverse complement strand
ACACCCTGAAACTGGAGATTAAAGGGGACATGACGATGGATTCTATCACCACCAACCTGGTGAATCCTGCCCTTGCCGCACCAAAGCCCTATGCAATGCCCAAAGGGGTTATCAATGCATACTTTGAAAAGTTTGATACGGCTAAAGTGATGGTGCTCGGATTAAACAGCAAACGGAAAGTCAATTTTATCCTTCAGCCTTTTGGCGAAGGAAGGATTTTCATCAACACTGTACCCGGCATGTTCAGTAATTTTTCCTTGCTTAACCATAACAATGCAGGATATGTCAGTGCATCTCTGTCGTACCTGCCTGAATATCCGGAAGGATTTTATTGGGATGAATACTTTAAGCAGGGTAGGGTAGGGGAACAAACGCCATTGAGGATGATTCTAAAGAACCCGATGCTGAAAGCGGCATTGTTCACGGCCCTGGCTTCCATCCTGCTGTTTATGGTGTTTCAATCTAAACGCCGCCAGCGGATCATTCCGGTTGTACCACCTGTCTCCAATACCACGGTTGATTTTGTGGAAACAGTTAGTCAGGTCTATTATAATCAAGGCAACCATCGCAACATCGCACTCAAGCAGATCACTTATCTTTTTGAACATATCCGCTCCAATTATTACCTCGATACCTCTCTACCGGATGATGCCTTTGCTACCAAGCTTGCCCATAAGACAGGCATGCCCGAAGATGAGGCTTTACGCATGATGGCATTGATCAGAATGGTGCGGAGTGAAGAGCAGATCAGCGACCAACATTTGCTTTCCCTAAACACATATATTCAGGACTTCCATAAATACGCAAACCAATGAGCGACGAACAATTATTTCAACACCGTACAGATTTATCGGGCCTTCACAGGGCAGTAGTGGCCATCCGGGAGGAAGTGGCAAAAGTGATCGTGGGGCAACATCAGATGGTGGACCTGATGATTGCCGGTTTATTGAGTAACGGCCATATTCTCATTGAAGGGGTGCCGGGTGTTGCAAAGACGCTGACCGCCAAGCTGCTGGCCAGATGCCTTGACATTCCCTTTTCGAGGATACAGTTCACACCTGACCTGATGCCCAGTGATGTATTGGGTACATCAGTATTTGATCCGCGCAGTTCCGCATTTGAATTCAGGCCCGGTCCCATTTTCAGCAGTATGGTATTGATCGATGAGATCAATCGTTCTCCCGCCAAAACACAGAGCTCACTGTTTGAAGTAATGGAAGAACGCCAGGTAACCATCGATGGAAAAACACATCCGATGCAGGCACCATTCATGGTGGTGGCCACGCAGAATCCGGTGGAGCATGAAGGTACGTATCGATTGCCTGAAGCGCAGTTGGATCGATTCCTGTTTAAGATCAATGTTCCATATCCAAACCTGGAAGAAGAGGTGAATATCCTTCGCTTGAACGACAAAACCCTTCAACAGGATCAGTTGGCACAAGTACAAAAACTACTGACGGCATCAGATATCGTTTCACTTCAGTCGCAGATCCGCAGTATTCACGTTGAGGAGAAACTGGTGCGTTTTATTGCTGCGGTGGTTCAGGAAACGCGCAATAGTAAATCGGTTTTCCTGGGTGCCTCGCCACGTGCGTCACTGGCCATCATGATGGCGGCCAAAGCCATTGCGGGCATGGCGGGAAGGGATTTTGTTACGCCTGATGACATCGTGTTTGTGGTACCTGCCGTACTGAGGCATCGTCTGCTGCTGACACCCGAGAAAGAAATGGAAGGCATCACCACAGATGAAGTGATCCAGGGTTTTATTAAAAACATCGAGATACCCCGCTGATGAAAGGCATCCGGCAACTATACCTGCGTAAGCGGCTGTTCATCATCCTGGCGGTGATTGCCAGTTTGTTTGTGATCAGTTTCTTCCTGCCGCATTTATCGCCATTTCCAACCGCCGGTTTGGCAGGCCTCATCATTGCGTTGGTGGTTGATATTGTTATGTTGTTTTCCCGCAAAGGTGTTTTTGCGCAGCGGTTAACGGGTGAACGATTTAGTAATGGCGACCAGAATCTCGTACGGGTGTTCCTGGAAAACAGGTATGCCTTCCCCGCACATTTTGGTGTGATCGATGAGCTGCCCGTACAGTTCCAAAAACGCGACAGTTGGTTTGAGTCCAGGCTTGCTCCGGGTGCAGAAACCGAGTGGCAATATTTTTTACGACCCGTAAAACGGGGTGAATACATTTTTGGGACGATCAACGTTTTTGCATTCACCGGCCTTGGGCTGGTGATGCGCCGGTATAAGTT
>JBEISY010000090.1:0-6665 GCA_040375175.1 Chitinophagaceae bacterium | reverse complement strand
GTTCAGTAATTTTCTGACGGGTGAAAAGGGACAGTTGATTTTCCGGAGAGCCTATTTGGCGCCTTCCAGGATGTCTCTGCAAGTGCGGACGATGGATGTGGAAGAATCAAGTTTTTGAATCATATAGTATTAGCAAACAATCAAATCTAAAATTGCGGTTCATGACAAAAATCAAACTCGGTATTGTTGCAGTGATCCTGCTGATGAGCAACCTGGTTTTTGCCCAAACATGGCAGGAGGGCAGAAAGCAGATCAGTTACCAGCGCAACCAAAGTGCTGTGTCCACACTGGAAAAGGTTGTAGCTGCTAATCCGGGAAGTGCTGAGGCTCAGTACTGGTTAGGACAGGCCTATATCAAATCAGGCCAGTTGGAAAAAGCAAAAGAAGTGTACCGGAAAATCCTGGTAGGTGACCTTGGTAGTAATCCTCTTTTGCTGGTAGGCATGGGCCATGTAGAACTGTTGGAAGGCAAGAAGACAGACGCCCGCAGCAGGTTTGAGACAGCCATCAGCCTTTCTAAAGGAAAGGATGTTGCTGTGCTGAACGCTATTGGTCGCGCCAATACAGACAAGAACGGCGATGTAGATTATGCCATCGAGAAACTCAACCAGGCAACAACCGTAAAAGGGTTCAAAGAGCCGGATGTATATGTGAATATGGGCGATGCCTATCGTAAAAAGAACGATGGTGGCGGAGCAGTAAGTTCATACCAGAAAGCGCTGACCATCGATCCAAGATATGCCGAGGCGAGCTATAAAATCGGTAAAGTTTATTACACGCAGGGAAAAGACCAGGAGGAAGTATTCTCCAGGTATTTTAACGAAGCCATTGCTTCTGATCCTAATTTCGCGCCGGCGTATTACGACTTCTATGTGTACTTTTTCTTCCGTGATGTAAACAAGGCAAGGAACTATTTTGCGCAGTACAAGCCTTTGGCCGATAAAGGTGCGGCACTGGATTATGAAGAGGCTAGTCTTAGCTTTGCATCAGGAGATTTCAAAGACGCTGTTGCCAAGTCAACGGAGTTGTTGAATAAGTATGGTAACGATGCCGATGCCCGTTTGTACAGACTCCGTGGCTATTCTAACTGGAAGCTGGGTGATTCTGCAACGGCCATAAAGGATTTTGAAACATTTTTCTCTAAGGCCAAAGAAGAGGACATCGTTCCTGACAACTGGATGGTGGCTGCTGAGCTGGCTGCGAAATTTCCTGAGCGCCAGGCTAATTTCGAGCGTTATGTGAATGCTGCTATTGCGATGGATACTTCCGCTAAAGGAAAAGCAGATCTGGCGAGAAAGGCAGTAGATATCTTTAAGAAAGCCGGAAATGCGAATAAATCAGCAGAGTGGGCGCTCAGGGTATTGACCTTGACCCCAACGGTTTCAAAGGTCGACTTGTTTAACGCCGGATATGAAAACCTGAAAGCAGGACAGTTGTTGAGATCAGACAGTGTGTTCAAGGTTTACAAGGAGAAGTACCCTGATGATACTTATGGTTACTACTGGAGTTACAGGGCTTTGTCTGGAATAGATACTACCATGGAGCAAGGGTTGGCCATTCCGGACGCAACTAAATTTATTCAGATTGCTGAGCTTGACAAGGCAAAGAATAAAACTACCTTGATCACCGCTTATGGTTATGTAGCCGGGTACTATGCCAATATCAAGAAAGATTTTCCTACAGCGATCCAGTATATCGATAAGATCATTGAAATAGACCCTGCGAATACGGATGCAATCAAGAATAAGGAGATCCTTCAAAAGGCCCTTTCCAAAGGCAAAAAACCATAAAATAGCTAATCGCTAATAGCAAATAGCTATTATTTAAAGCTATAAAGGCATAATTCCCCCAAGTTCTGGGGGAATTATGTTTTTTATGGGAATTCCACTGCATTAGCCTTAATTTTGCCCGCGTCAATATAATCCCTGATGAACCCATTGTATATTCTACAAGTTCCCGTGGGAGAAGCTGTCAACAGCTCCAGCAATTACTTCCCCATAGGCGTCCAGTTGATCTTCGCAATCCTTTTTGTGACGGCCATGATGTTACTGTCTCACTGGCTGGGACCAAGGCGTCTTACATCAGATAAACTCCAGACATTTGAAAGTGGTATTGAACAGCAGGGTAATGCGCGCAGACCCATGGCGATCAAGTATTTCCTTGTAGCCATCCTGTTTGTTTTGTTTGACGTGGAGGTGATCTTCTTTTACCCCTATGCAGTGAATTTCCGTGAGCTCGGCTGGAACGGATTCATGGCGGTGGTCTTGTTTGTGAGCTTTTTCCTGGCCGGCTTTATCTATATCATTAAGAAAGGGGCATTGACCTGGGAAGACTGAGTTAGTTTAAACTTGTGACAACCGACTGCGTTGTAAAAGCAAATGAAGTTCGTTAATCATCAAACAGTACTATGGCACGTCCGGTAAGATTTAACATAAAAGAGAAGGATACGAGCAACTGGGGAATCAACATGGTGGAAGCACCGGAAGGATTTACGGGAGAGGGATTTTTTAGCACCAGCCTGGACAGGGTTGTGGGCCTGGCCCGCAGTAAATCGCTCTGGCCCTTGCCTTTTGCCACTTCCTGCTGCGGCATCGAGTTCATGGCTACGATGGGCTCTCATTATGACCTGGCCCGGTTCGGGTCTGAGCGTGTGGGATTTTCACCCCGTCAGTGTGACCTGTTGATGGTGATGGGTACCATCGCTAAGAAAATGGGTCCCGTGGTAAAGCAGGTTTACCTGCAGATGGCGGAACCTCGTTGGGTAATGGCCGTTGGTGCCTGCGCTTCCAGCGGGGGTATTTTTGATACCTATTCTGTGTTGCAGGGGATTGATCAGGTGGTGCCGGTGGATGTATATGTGCCGGGTTGCCCGCCTCGTCCGGAAGCCATTCTGGATGGATTCATGAAAATCCAGGACCTGGTGCACCACGAGAGCCTGCGCCGCAGAAATGGCGAGAAGTACAAGGCGCTGCTGGAAAGCTATGGTATTCAGTAATTTGCAATTAACAATTGGCAATTAGCAATTAGATGAGTTTAAGCAACGATACTATACAAAGTAAGTTAACCGAAAAGTTCGGAGACGTACTCACCCACTGGGAGGAGCCCTATGGCTTACTGACTTTTACAGCACCAAAGGAGTTTAACCTGAAGGTGCTGAATTTTTTGTATGACGATGAGGAACTGGGCTTTCGTTTTTTAACTGACCTCACTGGTGTACACTATCCGGACAGGAAAGGGGAAGAGCTCTGCGTAGTGTACCACCTGCACAACCTCATCAGCAATGTACGGGTCAGGATGAAGGTGTATACCAACATAGAACAACCAGATATCTATACGGCTACTGGTCTTTTCTCCGGAGCCAACTGGATGGAAAGGGAAACCTATGATTTCTACGGGGTGAACTTTCTTGGACATCCTAATTTGAAGCGGGTATTGAATGTGGATGAGATGGACTATTTCCCGATGCGCAAAGAATTTCCGCTGGAAGATCAGACGAGGATTGATAAGGATGATGAGATGTTCGGACGTTAAATTTATTTGAAATGACAGACCACAACAACATACGGCTCCCGGAAGGTTCCATCGAAAAGGAAACCACAACCCTTAACCTGGGTCCAACCCATCCGGCTACCCACGGGGTATTCCAGAACATCCTTGAGTTGGACGGTGAGCGTATCGTGAAAGCAGAGTCTACCGTAGGGTATATCCATCGCGCCTTTGAGAAAATTGCGGAGCGCCGGCCTTACAACCAGATCACAACCCTGACGGACCGGTTGAACTATTGTTCATCGCCCATCAACAATATGGGCTGGCACCTGACCTGCGAGAAACTGCTGGGCGTAAAAACGCCGAAGCGTGTGGATTATCTCCGTGTCATTATCATGGAACTGGCGCGTATTTCAGATCACCTGATCTGTAACTCTATCGTGGGTGTTGATACCGGTGCTTATACCGGATTTCTCTATGTGATGCAGTACCGCGAGTTGATCTATGAGATCTACGAAGAAGTTTGCGGTTCACGCCTTACCACCAATATGGGCAGGATCGGCGGATTTGAAAGAGACTTTTCTGACGCAGCCTTTACCAAGATCCAGAAATTCCTTGATGAATATCCCGGCGTACTCCGGGAATTTGAAAACCTGTTTACCCGCAACAGGATTTTTGTGGAAAGGACGATGGGCACGGGTGCCATCAGTGCAGAGCGTGCGTTGAACTACAGTTATACCGGCCCTAACCTGCGGGCTGCCGGTGTGGATTATGATGTTCGTGTGCATAGTCCTTATTCCTCGTACGAAGATTTCGATTTCATTGTACCAGTGGGTACAACAGGTGACAATTATGATCGCTATCAGGTACGAAATGCAGAGATGTGGGAATCGCTGAAGATCATTGAACAGGCACTCAGGAAGGTCCAGGAGTTCAAAGGGGCCGAAGCTGAAATATTCCATGCGGATGTTCCGGACTATTACTTGCCTGAAAAAGCGGATGTATATACCAAGATGGAAGCGCTGATCTATCACTTTAAAATTGTGATGGGTGAAACAACTATTCCTGCAGGGGAAGTATACCAGGCGGTGGAGGGTGGCAACGGGGAATTGGGATTCTACCTGATCAGTGATGGCGGAAGAAGTCCGTACAGGTTGCATTTCAGGAGGCCTTGCTTCATTTATTACCAGAGCTATCCTGAATTGGTGGACGGGGCGATGCTGAGTGATGCTATTGTAACAATGAGTAGTTTGAACCTGATCGCCGGAGAAATGGACGCGTGATGCCAATTTGGCAATGTGGAAATGCGGCAGTGCGGCAATTAAGGAAGAAAGACAATATTATTAATGATACAGTTTTCTGAAGTAACGAAGAAAGAAGCAGAAAGGCTCATCGCACGCTATCCCGATGGGAAGCAGAAAAGTGCGTTGATCCCCTTGCTGCACCTGGCACAGGATGAGTTCGGCGGTTGGCTGAGCCCTGACGCAATGGACTATGTGGCGGGCCTGCTGAAACTGGAACCCATCGAAGTGTATGAGGTAGCTACGTTCTACAGCATGTTCAACCTTAAACCGGTGGGACATTATGTATTTGAGGTTTGCCAAACGGGTCCTTGTATGTTACGTGGTTCAGATGGAATCATTGATTACATCAAGGCCACATTGCAGATCGGCGTAGGGGAAACTACCAAGGATGGCATGTTCACGTTGAAAACAGTAGAGTGCCTGGGCGCTTGTGGCTATGCACCGATGATGCAACTCGGTAAATACTACCGGGAGCACCTCACGAAAGAGAAGGTAGACACCATCATCCAGGAGTGCCGCGACAATGCTGCAAAAAACAATTGACCATGATAAAACAACTGTTTGTAATGGGCTCATTGGTTTTGCTGGCTTCCTGTGGAGGCCAACAAACTACAGCAGATAAACCCACGGTGGTGGATTCTATAGTGGCCGATACAGTTGTTTCCGCACCTGCAGTGACGGTTAGCCATTACGCAGGAACCTTGCCTTGCGCGGATTGCGCAGGTGTTCAAACTGAACTGATACTTCAGTCAGACAATACCTGGAGCATGCATATCATTTATGATAAACGTCCTGCAAAGGGCCCTGGGTCAAATGAATTCAATGAGTCGGGCAAATGGATGATGCATGGTAATGATACGGTACACCTGATGGGCAGAACTGATGCGCCATCGATGTACATCAAAACAGACAGTTCACTGATCCAGCTGGGGATGGATGGTAAGAAGATAGAAGGGAAGCTGGCGGATAAATATGTATTGAAGAAAATGTAAAAGTCAAAAGTCAACATCTTGTTTTGAATGTTGACTTTTGAGTTTTGACTTATTATCATATGGGACGAAAATTATTATTAGAAAAGGCTCACGTAGAAGGCATCCGTTACTTCGATGTATATCGTAAGGAAGGCGGCTACCGCAGTGTGGAGAAGGCGATGAAGACGATGAGTCCTGACCAGGTGACGGAAGAAGTCAAGAAAAGTGGTCTCAGGGGACGTGGTGGTGCGGGCTTTCCTGCCGGAATGAAATGGAGTTTTCTTGCCAAGCCGGAAGGCGTTCCCAGGCACTTAGTATGCAATGCAGATGAGTCGGAACCCGGCACATTCAAGGACAGGTACCTGATGGAATTCCTTCCGCATTTGCTGATTGAAGGATTGATAGTGTCTTCTTATGCCTTGGGCAGTAATGATACGTATATCTATATCCGTGGTGAATATGCATGGATCGTAGACATCCTTGAACAAGCTATCACCGAGGCGAAGAACAATGGTTTCCTCGGAAAAAACATTCTAGGTTCCGGTTTTGATTGCATGATACATGTGCAGCGTGGTGCTGGTGCGTATATCTGTGGAGAAGAAACGGCGCTGCTGGAATCATTGGAAGGCAAGCGCGGTAATCCCCGCATCAAGCCGCCCTTCCCGGCGGTGAAAGGTTTGTGGGACAGGCCAACGGTGGTGAATAATGTAGAGACCATCGCAGCGGTGGTTCCCATTATCAATGATGGTGGTGAAGAGTATGCAAAGATCGGTGTAGGAAAATCAACCGGTACCAAACTGATCTCTGCCTGCGGTAACATCAACAAGCCCGGTGTATATGAGATCGATATGACGATCTCTGTGGAAGAGTTTATTTTCAGCGATGAATATTGTGGTGGGATCCC
>JBEISY010000398.1:0-2527 GCA_040375175.1 Chitinophagaceae bacterium | reverse complement strand
TAGCCAACTTGAATAAACAAGAGCCTGCCGGTCATATGTGAAGTTGGCGCGCCGGTTCCCCTGATGATGTGCAAAATACCAGTCCATATTCTCTATCACGCATTCAATGACCACGAAATTGTTGAAACCCACTTCACTTTCTTCTAGGGTGTATGAAAAATCACGCAGATTGGCTGGCAATTCCGGTGACTCCGTGGGCAACCCGGGCACACCCGGCTGAAGGTAACTCCTCCTGCTGTAATCTGCTGTCTTCGCCCATCTCTGCTTACAAAGTTCATCCATATGGTGGACTACAGTATGCCCTTTCATTCTGATCTGTGAACGTAATTGTTGGTCGTACACCAACAAACTGATGCGTTCACCGGATGACATATCCATGAACATTTCCTTCCGGCTGTCTGTGTGAAAATAGACGCGCCGCTCTTCCCTGTTCACACCTCTTAGTATTACCGTTCTGATCTCCGGCTTGCCCTCCCGTACGGTACCCACTACCATATGGTGCATGCCTGCGTGCCTGTTCGTTGATGCATTTCCCATCATCTCCCAACACACCTGTTCAATCTCACTAAGGCTGTGGGACACATCAATTTGAAAACTTCCCATGGCACAAAGGTAATCCTCTGAACTTTCATACCTTCACCCTTTCAAACCAACATGACCATACTGTTGACCGGCGGAGCCGGATTCATTGGAAGTAATCTGGCTGAAACGCTGTTGAAAGACGGCCATGAGGTGCATTGTATCGATAACCTCGATCCGTTTTATGACCCCGTTGCGAAACTCCTGAACCTGCAATGGTGCCGTGAACAACCCTCCTTTCATTTTCATGAACTGGATATCCGAACCACGCAAGCCGCTGAGTTGACATATCGGTTCCGAAAAATCACTTTCGATGCCATTTTCCACCTGGCGGCAAAAGCAGGTGTGCGACCGAGCATTGAAAATGCGCACGATTATTACCAGACCAATGTGATGGGGACCCTTAACCTGCTTGAATTTGCCAGGATCAACCGCATCCGTAAATTTGTGTTTGCCTCTTCCAGCAGTGTGTATGGGAACAATCCAAGGGTGCCCTGGTCTGAAGATGATTTCGATCTGAAGCCGATTAGTCCATACGCCTCCAGTAAACTGGCCGCGGAAGATATGGGCCAGGTATACCGCCATCTCCACGGCATACAATTTATTGCGTTGCGATTATTCACGGTGTTTGGTCCACGCCAACGGCCCGATCTCGCCATCCATAAATTCTACCAGCAGATCATAGAAGGAAAACCGCTGAGCTTGTTCGGCGACGGAAAAACGCGGCGCGACTACACTTATGTTTCTGACATCGTAAAAGGCTTCTATACTGCATTGGATTACGAAGGAAAAGAAACCATTTTCAATATTGGGAGCAGCAGGCCCGTGCAATTGCTGGAAATGGTGCAGGCTCTTGAAAAGGTTACGGGTAAAAAAGCCCAGATCCAATGGTTACCAGAGCAGCCCGGGGATGTGAAAGAGACCTTTGCGGACACGAGCAAGGCGAAAAAAGAGTTAGGGTATGAAGCTTCACTAACCCTGGAAAAGGGAATCGCGAACTTCGTACAATGGAAAAAAGGCCAAATCCATCTTGCAGACTGATCATTGTATGGCTTCATCCCGCACACTTTGGTATCTCCTGATTGCATCAGCAGTGCTGTTGTTTATAAGGCTCGGGGCTACAACCGTTTTCCAGGTGGCCGAAGGCCGCAACGCACAATGTGCCGCTGAAATGCTGGCTGGCGATGGTATTGTGCCGATGTTCAACGGAAAATTACGGACCGATAAGCCACCGGTCCACTACTATATGATGATGCTGGCTTACAGTGTTGCAGGTAAGTCGGAAGGTTCGTCCCGCTTTTTCTCTGCGATCGCCGGGATCCTCATTGTGCTTGGTACCTGGTGGATCACCCGCCGCCACTTTTCGGCAAAGGCTGCCACTATTTCCGCATTGGTATTGCTAAGCTCTGTACATTTCCTTTTTCAGTTTCGATTGGCTACACCCGATCCCTTCCTCATCCTTGCGCATGTGTTTGCATTGTTTGCGTTCTGGGAAGGGTATGCTACCAAAAATAAATGGTGGTACTTTGCGATGTACGCGATGATGGGACTCGCCGTTTTTGCAAAAGGACCTGTAGGACTTGCACTGCCAGGCGCCACTATTTTTTTCTTCCTGTTGATACGGAAGGATTTGAACTGGAAAACAATTCTTTCCCTTCAGCCACTCATCGGCATATTCATTTTTGCCCTCATCGCGCTGCCATGGTATTTGCTGGTACACCGCGCCACAGACGGAGCATGGACGCGCGGATTTTTCTTTGAACACAATGTGAGCAGATTTAATGCTGCGGTAGACGGCCATAAAGGCCCCGTCTTTCTTCCCCTGGTTTTTGTGCTTGCCGGCTTATTCCCGTTCTCCGTATTTATGCCGATGGCCAGCATCGATGCATGGAAGAAGAAAGCCGTAGTCCCCTTTTTGTTCTTTATATTGCTCAGTGCAAGCTTCATC
>JBEISY010000132.1:0-5633 GCA_040375175.1 Chitinophagaceae bacterium | reverse complement strand
TGTGGCCATGGTAGGCATTGGGCAATGAGGCATTGGGCATTGAATAGAAGTTTGTACTTTAATGTACGGACCAATTCACCTGACCATGAAACCACCCATTACATTTATCCTGATCTGTTTCTTTTCCTTTTCCCTCTCTTCACGCGCGCAGGAAGACCTCAATGAACAGGCCAAGCCTATTGTTGCAGAAGGTAAATTGTTATACCGCTTTGAAATGGCGTCTTGGTATGGCACAGATATTTTTCTGGAGAAGTATCCCAACCGGCAAAACCTTGGCGGATATGTTTCATATCCTTTCGGCGCACTAACGCGCTGTGTGTTTTTTTCACGGGCCGATGTGCCTAAAATTATCGGCACCATTTCTTTTGACAGCACCTTCAATGTTACGACCGCTACCGCTGATCTCACGGAAAGGGAGATGAACGAGATCGAAAAAGAATACTATGCGCTTCGTAAAGCAGCCATTCAGGTGGTTAATAACGATACCCTCTTCAAATCCTATAATAATACCAATCTCAACCTGATCCCTGTTCTGGATGGTGGTCAGAAAAGGGTGTACATTCTCACTGGTCCTGTCAAGAATGGGGTAGTTATTTTTGGGAACGATTACCTCCTCACATTTGACCAACAGAATAATGTGCTTTCAAAAAAGGGACTGCATAAAAATATCATCGTCACCAGTCTCGAAGACTTTAATGCAAAAGGCCAGACGATGGTTGCCGGTATGCACAATCACCTGCCGGAAACCGGCGCCTTCATTACGCCAACAGATATTTGTACCCTGATGCTCTATGGTAAAATAACGGGTTGGGAAAGCTATTTTGTGATGTCAGAAAAAATCATCAACATCTGGAACTGTAAGACCAATCAATTGATAGTACTTACCAGGGAAGCCTATGAAAAGATCCAGGCAGATGGAAAAAATAAAGACTAAATCATCAACACATGGATGACCAGGCGAAAGCATATGAATGGGAAGTCAATCTTGTGAAGGACCGGTTTGTGTACCTCGATATCAGTTTTGAACAGGCAGCACAAATACATGCGTTTGAACAGGAACCGCCTTTTTTTGATACGGATATTTATTTCTCAGACTGGGAAACCTATGACTATGAATGGTACCGAATGTCCAGGATTCTTCACGAGGATCAGCTGAAAAAATATGAAGCACATATTGGCGATGCTATGGTAAGGCATGACCAGGGTTTGCGGGAAGCCGATACCCAAAAAGCAAAATATCTTGTATTGCGGCAGCAGGCCCTCGCGTACGTCCATGAAAACCATTACATCGGTTTACAGGATGAACTGCTCACCAGGAATCACCTGATGATGGATGTGCGTACAAAACTGGATTACCTCAAGGCGGAATATTCCCGCTATTTAAGAAGACAGCGGGAAAAGATACTGACTAGTCATTTCCGGCATTATCGCAGAACCAGCCCTAATGAACTGGAGGCGCAATTACTGTTACTCGACGAAAAACATATCTGGCCAGATTATTTTGGGTTCAAAGATTCAGCGGATGCTGTTACCCTTGACATACTGAACCTGTTGATCAATCGGTTTAAGTATTTGCCGAAGGAATGGCTTGGTAATATGAAAGCGAAACAAGAAAAAGCCTACAAATATTTTCGCCAGTTAAGCAATGAGATCATGGAACCAACGGCAAATACATATTTTGTTTCTGCGAAACCTGATGGTCAGGAGTTGGACCGTTCGCTATTCTTCTTTTTGATTCTGTTGGATGAAAAGCAATATGGCCGGCAGCAGCGGCGCTGAATGGAAATAATGTTACCTTAAGGACATAATCTTTTGTTATGGCCAAGCTTGTAGAGATCAAAACCAAACAAACCGAAGCAAGTGTAGACAGTTTTCTGGCAGCACTGCCGGATGAACAAAAGCGAAAAGATGCACAGGCGGTCCTGAAGATGATGCAGAAAGCAACCGGCGAAAAACCCAAGCTCTGGGGAACTGCCATCATCGGTTTTGGTGATATGATCTACAAGAGCCCGGCAACGGGCCGGGAGGTGAAATGGTTCATCATGGGCTTCTCGCCACGCAAAGCCAATCTATCCCTTCACCTTGTCATTGATGTCAAAAGAAAAGAAGAATTGCTCGGCAAACTGGGCAAGCATAAAACAGGTGTCGGTTGTTTGTACATCAATAAGCTGGCTGATGTGGACACAAAAGTGTTGGAGAAACTGATCGCTGCTGCTGCGGATACTTCAAAGTCCGGTCCGGAGGATATAGCAAAACATTAAGAAACTGGCACTTGTGCGGAGCCGATTTATTTTCTACTTTCAAGTCAACAAATAAGACACTGCTTATGAAACACGCACTACACATTAGCTTTACGCTGACCTTTTTGCTTTTTGTTTCTATGACTTCTTTTGCGCAAGACAACGCGGAAAAGATCAAAGGTAAATGGATCTTCGAGAAAGCAGAAGTGATCAACGCAGGATCTGACCCAGCAGCAATACACCAGGCACTGTTGAGTACAATGATGGAATTTGACGGCAAAGAGTTGAAGGTTTCCAAAAAAGAGTCCGGTACAGAGACCCTCATCAAAAAAGGCCCTTACCAGATACTGGGATCTTCTATTACTATCGGCACTGAACCGGCTGAGATACTTGAATTGACGGACAAGAAGTTCGTGATCAAAACTCCACAGGCAATTATACATTATCTACGGATGTAAGTATTTGGATAAGGTGCGGACCCGCTCGCCCTGGTTCAGCTGCTTAAGCAGGAAGAAGGAAAAGACATTTATTCCGCTTAACTTCCATCCATGAAAAAATGGATCTGCACGCTCATCTTTATCTTCTCCCTTTATCTTCTCGCTGCGGCTAAAGCAATTGAGCCATATGAAGGGCTTGTCACGATACAAAAGGAACTAAGGCTGCTGGAAAGAACCAGTCTGCCCAACGGCGTGCCGGATTACCGTGCGAAAACCATCGGCACCATACAACAGCAACTGGCCAAGCTGCAGGCCCGCCATAAGACAGTAGACACCGCAGGATGGAACAGGTCGCAACAAGTAGACTACCTGCTGGTGTTGGCTGAGCTGAATGCGCTGGAATACAACTGTCGCATTTTAAAACCCTGGCAACGCGATCCCGCATTTTATGCCATCATCTGGACCGAGCAAAGCGATACCCCGGATCATGAAGGACCCACCAGTTTTGCCGTAATTGAATTGTGGAAATATGTTTTTCCCTTGTCTTCTGCCGACGAGGCGAAACTAACCGCACAACTGCAGGTGATTCCGCCATTGTATCAACAAGCAAAGGAAAATCTCACCGGCAACGCGCGCGACCTTTGGGAAGCGGGCATCGGTAATATCAAGGACCAGATCGGCATGCTGGACGCGCTGGAGAAACAAACGGCATCATCCGGTGCGGCCCTGAAAAAAGCGATCACAGATGCCAAACAAGCCAGCAGGGATCTCATCACCTGGCTGGAAAAACAACTGCCTTCCAAGAACGGTCCATCGGGCATCGGTAAGGAAGATTATAACTGGCACCTGAAGCACGTGATGATGACAAATCTGACCTGGGATGATGAAGTGATGATCCTGCAACGAGAACTCACAAGGTCATATGCATCATTACAATTGGAAAGGGAGCGCAATAAAAATCTTCCGGAACTGAAAGCATTTTCTACTCCGGATGAATTTGCAAAAGGCACGGATCTGGCGGTGAGACAGCTCATGGATTTCATGGAGCAGAAAAAGATCCTGCCGGTGAAACCATATATGGAGCCTGCTATGCGGAAGCATATTGGTAGTTACATCGATGAAGACAAACGAAATTTCTTCGCCAACATCAGCTTCCGCACACCAGGTGTCTTGTACTCTCATTTAACGCATTGGTTTGAAGTAGCGGGCCTCACCCTTGACACTCACCCTAATCCCTTGCGAAAAGAGGCATTACCCTACAACATCTGGATGCAACGCTCGGAGGGTCTTGCCACGGCCTTTGAAGAAATGTTAATGCATGCCGGTTTGTGGGACAATAACCCCCGCGCGAGGGAACTGGTGTGGATTATGCTGGCACAGCGTTGCGCACGCGGATTGGCATCCTTGTATGCACAAGCCAACATGATCAATTATGAACAGGCACGGAAGTTCCAGGTGGAGTGGACGCCCAAGGGCTGGACGGGCGATGAAAGCCTTGTGGGATTTGAGCAGCATCTCTATTTACGCCAACCGGGATATGGAACCAGTTATGTCACAGGAAAATACCTGATTGAAGAACTGATCATGGATATGGGTCGAAGAGATCCTGAGCATTTTTCACTGTACAAGTTTTTTGAACAGTTCTATTCGGTAGGGATTTTGCCGGTACCGTTGGTGCGGAAAGCGCTGCAATAGGAAAGGGAGAAGATAAAGGGAGAAGTGCGAAGATTAAAATACATATGATGAGAAAGCATAGCATTTTTTTATTTCTGTTGTTAATTGGTGGTACTTCTGCAGCGCAGTCTGATCAAGAAAAGGAAGTGCAGAAATCCGTAAAACAATTTTTTGCCGCACTTGCGGCGAGAGATTCAGTTGCCATGAAACGATGGGCCACGGCGGATATGACCTTGATTGAATATGGGACAGTCTGGAATATGGATACCTTGATCAGGCTAGGCATCACAGACAATACGGCGAGAAATTTCAATAGGGTTGACCGATTTAACTTCCTTTCCACTTCTGTGCACGAAACAATGGCCCTGGTGACTTATCGGTTAACATCGTATGTCACAGCAGACGGCCGGAAAATGGATGTGGACTGGATAGAAAGTGTGACCCTGTGTTATGTTGACCAACGGTGGAAAGTGAAATTTATCCACTCCACTTTGCTGAACAGGAGCGGTCAGTAAAATTCATGCATCAGCATCCTTATATTTCATGGATACAACATTTTATCGACAAGCTCGATCCTGAAGCAAAGCAGGCGCTGGACCAGTTGAGTGAAACCAAAACAGTCCGCAAGGGTGAACATTTGCTCAGGCCGGGAGAACGCTGCAGGTCCAGCTTCTGGGTGCAGCAGGGCATTCTGCGAAAATACATCGTGCACCATGGCACGGAAAGAACCACGGAATTCTTTTTTGCCGATGACCTGGCCGTGGCCTTTTCAAGTTACTGTTTGCAAATTCCAGGGGAAGAAGGTATTGAAGCCTTGACCGATGGCCTAGTGCACGTCACAAGTTCAGAAGATTTTCAGGCCCTCAAAAAAAGATACCCGGTTTTGATGGAGCTCGATCTGATGATGACGGAATATTATGCGATGATGGTGGAAGACAGGTCAACACAGTTTCATCACCTCGATGCCAAAGAACGTTATCTCCGTTTGCTCAAAATGGAGCAGCATATCCTGCTGGAGGTTCCGCTTACCCATATCGCTTCCTACCTCGGCATCACCCTTGCCTCGCTGAGCAGGATCAGGGCACAGCTGTGATTATTTGATCTATGTGAAATAATAGGCGAGTGACGTAAACTAACCTTGTGCATAAATTAAAACGTATGCAGGAAACGGGAAGGGTAGCGGGTTTCGACCTGGCCAGGGCCTATGCAATACTGGGGATGTTCATCGTGAATTTCAATGTGGTCTTTGGAAACTATACGGATACCTCCTTCGGCGCAAAGT
>JBEISY010000080.1:0-7158 GCA_040375175.1 Chitinophagaceae bacterium | reverse complement strand
CGCAATATTCAGTGTGTATATGTACTACGAAACTGTAGAATCGCAAGCAAGCCTTCTTTCCAGGTACCGGGGAGATCTTGGCGTAATTACCGAACAACCAGGTGGTTCTGTTTTCGTGAATGATACCACTAATCCAAGCAGGATATTTAATTATAGGCTCAGCTACCTTAAAGGCGGATGGGCTTTACAAATGTTGAAATGGAAACTGGGCGAAGAAAAATTCTACCGCGGCGTCAGATCATATTTAAACGATCCGGCCATTGCTTATGGTTTTGCCAGGACAACAGATCTCAAACGAAATTTAGAAAAAGAAGCTGGCATTTCTCTTGATGAATTTTTCAAAGACTGGATCTATGGTGAAGGATATCCTCAGTACGAAGTCAGATGGCTTCCGCTTGGCACTTCCCGCGTTCAACTTAAAATCAACCAAACAACCTCGCATCCTTCAGTGAGTTTCTTTGAAATGCCCGTCCCTATCCAGTTTAAGAACAGCACTAGAGATACAATAGTGGTGATAGATCACAACCGGTCCGGACAAACGGAGATCCTTCAACTTGGATTCATTCCGGATACCGTCATTTTTGATCCCATGCTCAAACTCGTTTCTGCAAAGAATAAGGTATTGCGGGACGATGATTCATACAGCGAACAAACCATCAAAGTATTCCCTAATCCAGTTGGTGGACAATTCTCAATCTTGCTGGCAAACTTCGCAGACCCATCGGCGCAGATCACCATACACAACAGTGCAGGTCAACTGATGTATAAAAACAATGCGAGCCTTCCAGCGGGAAATGAATTGATCCTTATCCCTTCCGCATCATGGTCACAAGGCGTTTATTTTGTTCGCGTTAAATCTGCTTCAGTAAACTACGTGCAAAGGATCATGAAATAACCTAATTTGCAGTCCCATACCGGCCCATGCCCGCGCGTAAAAAGAAAAAATTTCCAAATAAGATCCTTCTCGCTCTTGCCTTTATCCTAATGATGGGATTAGGAGGATATTTCCTCTACTTCTGGTGGATGGAAAAACAGGCAGGGTTTGTACACTATCCCGGTTTTGGCATTGCATTACCCATCAACTATGAGATCCATGGCATCGATGTTTCCCATTACCAGAGTGTGATCTCCTGGGAAGAAGTACGGAAAATGGAAGTGAAGGATGTGAAGCTTGGCTTTGCCGTGATCAAGGCCACGGAAGGACTCAGCAATGTTGATTGGCAATATCGCCGCAACTGGCGCAAAGCGAAAGAGGCCAGTATCACAAGAGGCGCATACCATTTTTTTCTCGCTACAAAAAGTGGTGTGCAACAGGCGCAGCATTTCATCCGCACCGTAAAACTTGAGCCGGGTGATCTTCCTCCGGTACTGGATGTGGAAGAAACTTATGGGGTCCGCAAAGAAGATGTCAATAAACGTGTTCGTGATTTTTTGCAGACCATCGAATCCCATTATCATGTGCGGCCGATCATATATACTGGTGCAGATTTTTATGATCGGGTGTTGGGGGAGGATTTCGATGGCTATCCGCTTTGGGTGGCACATTATATCCAGCGCAACCGACCACGCATAGCACGCAATTGGATCATGTGGCAGCACTCAGAAAAAGGCCGCGTAAACGGCATCACTACGCCTGTTGATTTCAATGTATTCAGCGGAGACTCTTTAGCGTTTAAGGAACTTTTACTTAAGTAAGTGAGAAGATAAAGGGAGAAGTGCGAAGCCTTCTTCGCACTTCTCCCTTCATCTAAACACTTCCCCTTAACACTTCCCCTAAACACTTCCCCTATTTATACTCCGGCAGTCTCCCCGGCGTATAAGGTGCTGAATATTTCTCCATCTGCGCTTCCAGTTTTTTGATGTCTTCGCCGATGGATTTTATTTCTCCATACACAGGCTTGAATGCTTTCTCTGTTGCCTGGTATCCATCTTCAAAGGATACGGGCAATGCCACCGTTGAATTCCACAAACCATAGGTGATCCTACCCAGTCTTCCGTTAATCGATGGAGCTGTTTCAAATTCCCTGCCACCTAAAGACGGATCTCCATTCAGTGCAACACCTGCAGCTTTGAGCCTGTTTTCCAACTGCTGGATCTGCGTATTCAGTTCTACTGGTGCAGCCGGTGTTTTTTGCACCGCTGCTTTCAGATACCTGATCTTGTTTTCCTGCTCCCTTCTGTATTGCTCCGTACCGCTCACTACACGTCTCAACTCAGCCACCTTGTTGGTAAATGCCTGTAATGCCTTCTTGTCTTCAACCGGGAAAGAACCTGTGTTCAATCCTACGCAATTGAAGCTGACCGGACCTGCTAGCTCAAGAAATTGTCCATCTTCAAATTTACTCATGCTCACGGTGTACTTGCCCGGAAGCGCACGATGACCCTGGTCAGGAGAACTGAACACAAATGATTCATCAAAGCTGGTGAAATTTACCGGCCCGGTAGATTCATACCTGAAGTCCCAGTGAATACGCTGCAAACCCTTGCTGGCCGGCGCTTTCAGCCTTCGTATCACTGCACCGGATTCATCCCTGATCGTAAACAAAACATATGGCTCAACCTGGTTGTCTTCTGCACGGAGTGAATCAATGGATGGATAATAAACCGGCAGTCCCTTCTTGATCGCCTCTGCCTCTTTCTCCTGACGTTTCTTCTTCAGGGTCTTGATATCATCTTTCAAGTAATAGGTAAACGCTGCTCCAACAGGTGGGTTGGCTGCAGTATAAAAACTCTCCCCTTGAAATCCTTTGCCTCTAACGCCAAGCGTATTTGTAGGAATAAACATCATCGCATCTTTCACCGGATAGATCAATGCAGGCTTTTGCAGGTCCTCCACTTTCATATTGCGGAGCGGGGTGTAGTCATCCAACACATAAAAGCCCCTTCCGAATGATGCCATCACCAAATCATTCTCGCGCTTCTGTATCTCAAGATCCCTGATGGCAATGGTAGGCAATCCGGCTTTCAACTGCACCCAATGTGCCCCGCCATCAATACTGGTAAACAACCCAAATTCAGTTCCCGTGAAGAGCAGTGAAGCGTTCACATGGTCTTCAGCAATGGTATACACAGATCCTCTGTCCGGAAGATTCGCGTGAATGGCTGTCCATGTTTTTCCCGCGTCTTTACTGCGATACATGTATGGTTTGAAATCGCCATAACGATGCTGGTTAAAGATGGCATACACGGTTTGTTTATCATGTTGCGATGCCAGCATCTGATACACATACGCATTGGCAGGCACGCCTGCGGGCCAGGTCAGCGAATTCCATGAGGTGCCGCCATTGGTAGTGACATGCATCGCCCCATCATCCGTACCTGCAAACAATGTGTTTTGATCCAGGGGCGATTCCGTTAGCGTAGTGATCTGCCCATAGATATCTGTGCTCTGGTTTTTTGCCACTGCATCCACACTCCAAACCCTGCCCATCACTTCCATCTTGTTCCTGTCCAGCTGCCTGCTGAGATCCGGACTGATGGTCTTCCAGGTATTACCCCGGTCATCACTCCTGAACACTTTATTAGCCGCATGATAGATCCGCTTGTTGTCGAATTTTGAGATCACTAGCGGCGCATCCCAATTCCATCGATACGCTGGTTCATCCGCACTCTCCTCTTTCTGAATACTAAAATTCTCACCAGTCTTTCTGTCATAGCGGCTCAATCCACCATACTGTGATTGCGCATAAATGATGGTAGGATCACTCTGGTCAACCTGTGATTCAAATCCATCGCCCGTGCTGGTAAAATACCAATCGCTATTCATAATGCCATTGGCACTGATGGTCCTGGATGGTCCGCCAAGTGAATTGTTATCCTGCGTACCACCATGGATATGATAAAACGGATACGCGTTATCCGTAGCTACTTTATAAAACTGCGTGAGCGGAAGGTTTGCTTTATAATTCCAATTGGCACCGGCATCAAAGCTCTCATATAAACCACCATCACAGCCGATCAGGTAGTGGTCCGTATTCCCCGGATTGATCCACATGGCATGATTGTCTACGTGCTTGCTTTTTTCTCCCAGTAACTGAAATGATTTTCCGCCGTCATTGCTGACCATCATATAGGTATCGATGGAGTAAAGCCGATGGATGTTCTTCGGATCGCAAAAGAGTCGCATGTAGTAGTTGCCGGAAGTATGGGTACTGCTCTGTTTGGACCATGATTGCCCACGATCTTTACTAATGAATGTTCCACCGCCTTCTCTTGCTTCAACCATGAGATACAATATATCGGGATTCACGGGGGAGATGGCCAGGGTAAATCGGCCGAGGTCTCCGGATGGCAGGCCGCTCGTGATCTTGTTCCAGGAGGCGCCGGCGTCCGTGCTCTTGTAAAGTCCGGATTCTGGTCCACCTCCGATATAGGTAAATACCTTTCTTTGACGTTGGTGCGCTGTAGCATAGAGTACCTTACTGTTCCTGGGATCCATGTGGATTTCGGAAAACCCCGTGTGTTCGCTCACGTTGAGGATGCGGTCCCAGGTCTTTCCTCCGTCTTTAGTCTTATAGATGCCTCTTTCGCCCCCGGAACTCCAAAGCGGGCCATAAGCTGCCACATAAACAATATTGGCATCTTCCGGATCCACCACGATCCTGCCGATATGCTCCGAGCTCTTCAGGCCCATGTTCTTCCATGACTTGCCTCCGTCTTCTGATTTATATACCCCATCGCCATAGGCTACGGCTCGCTGGTTATTATTCTCTCCGGTACCCACCCAAACCACGTTGGGATTTGTTGGATCGAGGGTGATGCATCCGATGGAATAAGAGCCCTGGCCGTCAAAAATGGGCGTGAAGGTGGTACCTGCATTGGTGGTCTTCCACACACCACCCGAGGCGGCGGCCACATAGTATTCACTGTGGTTCTGCGGGTTTATCGCCAGATCAGCGATCCTGCCGGAAGCAATGGCCGGACCAACGTTCCGGATGCGTAACCCTGACAGGTTATTGCTTTGCAAGGGATAAGTTTCCTTAGGCGGCTCTTTTGGAGCTTCTGATTTTTTCTGGGCCTGGCTGACGATGCTGCTCAGCAGCATGAACGCTAAAAAGACATTTCTCATGACGCAAGTTTTGGCACGTACAAGATAAGATATCTCAATATCTTATCTTTGGGGGATGGAATATTCAAAGATCGTATCTGTTACCGGCCTCCCCGGATTGTATGAAGTCATAACCAGCAAATCCGATGGAGCCGTTGTGCGTGCGTTGGATGAAAAAGTTACCAAATTCGTGTCTTCCCGTCTGCATAACCTTTCCCACCTGGAAAGCATCGAAGTATATACTACCACAGACAATGTGAATCTTGCCGAAGTATTTATGTCGATGGATAAAAAAGCAGGCAAGCTTCCTGAAGAAAAAGACGCAAAAGCCGTTAAAGACTATTTTCAAGATGTTTTCCCTGATCTGGATTTCGAGAGGGTTTACCATTCTGATATGAAAAAAATGGTCCGTTGGTACAGCATCCTCAAAGCTGCTGGTGTGGAGATCAAACTTGCTGAACCGGAAGAAGAGCCAGAGGAAGAAACGGTAGCTGTTGCTGAGGAAGTGGCAGAAGAGAAAGCGCCTGCCAAGAAACCACGCGCCAAAAAAGAATCAACGGAAGGCGAAGTGGCTGCTGAAAAGAAGCCCGCGAAAAAGAAATAGCACATGAAACATACTGCTGACATCAGCAAGGTGAGGAGAAACTACCTGCCGGCTGATTTTGTGATCACCGACTGGCCCGGACTGGAACCCCATTTCAAAGAACTAACAGAGCGAAAGATCAACAACGCAGAAGCGTTGGAGAAATGGTTACATGACGTGAACGAGTTGGAAGCTGTTGTCAGTGAGGATGCCTGCTGGCGTCAGATCCGTATGACCTGTGATACCGCTAACAAGGAACTGGAAGAAGCCTTCAATTTTTTCTACCTGGAGATCCAGCCCCAGATTCAACCGTACAGCGATACCCTCAATAAGAAACTGGTCAACTCTCCTTTTGTCTCTTCGCTTGATCAGGATACCTATTTCACGTATCTGCGAAATGTAAAGAAGAACATCGAACTGTTCCGCGAAGCCAATATCCCTATTCAGGCAGAGATCAATGTGCTTCAACAACAGTACGGACAGATTGCAGGGAAGATGATGGTTGAGATAGATGGAAAAGAGTTCACACTTCAACAGGCTGCTAAATTCCTGGAAGAGCCAGACCGCAGCAAACGGGAAGAAGTATACCGGAAGATCAACGACAGAAGGCTGGTGGATAAGGACAGCCTGGATAATCTGTTCACAGAACTGGTCCAGAAAAGACATCAGGTTGCTATCAATGCAGGTTTCGAAAACTATCGTGATTACAAATTTGCAGAGATGGGTCGGTTCGATTACACCCCGGCGCAATGCGAGCAGTTTCACGAAGCAGTAGCCCAACACGTGATGCCGCTGGTAGATGAGATCTTCATCGCCCATCGGGAAAAACTACAACTGCATACTTTGAGGCCCTGGGATACCGAAGCAGAACCCATCGGCATCAAACCCTTACAACCGTTTGACGGTGGTCAGGATCTGCTGAAAAAAAGTATCGCCTGCCTGAATGAACTGGATCCCTTCTTTGCTGATTGTATCCGCAAGATGGAAAGCATCGAGCATCTTGATCTGGAAAGCAGGAAAGGTAAAGCACCCGGTGGTTACAATATGCCGCTCGCTGAAAGTGGTGCCCCATTTATTTTCATGAATGCGGCAGGGCAAATGAGTGATGTAACCACCATGGTTCATGAGAGCGGACACGCCGTACATTCATTCCTTTCCCATCCTCTGGCATTGAATGGATTCAAGGAATATCCCACAGAAATGGCCGAAGTAGCCAGCATGGCTATGGAGCTTTTCACCATGGATCACTGGCATGTATTCTTCACAGATGAACAGGATCTCAAACGTGCGAAAAGACATCATCTTGAACGCGTGATCACCATCTTCCCATGGATCGCCACCATCGATAAGTTTCAGCATTGGATATATGAAAATGCCAACCACACTGTACAGGAAAGAACAGAAGCGTGGATGAATATCCTGAATGAATTCTCCTCCTCCGCGATCAACTACAGCGGACTGATGCCGTACCGGAATATTGGATGGCAAAGACAACTGCATTTGTTTGAAGTGCCTTTCTACTACATTG
>JBEISY010000191.1:0-4592 GCA_040375175.1 Chitinophagaceae bacterium | reverse complement strand
TCATGTATGCGATCAGTCCGCTAATGACGGCCGAAATCCCCAGAATCCATCCTAGGATCACCGGCTGCAGCAGGTTGATTTTTTGTTTGAATGAGACGATCAACAAAGCGGCTACCGTTGCCGAAAATGTGGCGATCATACAGGGTATGAAAATATCGGTAGGATTTGCGGCCGGCGGTTTCACTGCGGCACGCATTGCGATGATGCTGATCGGTATCAGGGTGAGTCCGGATGCATGCAGCACCAGGAACATGATCTGTGCGTTACTGGCCATATCTTTTTTAGGATTCAATTCCTGCAGGCTCTCCATTGCTTTCAATCCAAATGGCGTAGCGGCATTATCCAGCCCTAACAGATTCGCAGAAAAATTCATCATCATATGTCCCATCGCCGGATGTTGGCGGGGCACTTCAGGAAACAGCCGGGAGAAGAAAGGGCCCACTACCCTGGACATAAACCGGATGGCACCAGCCTTCTCGCCGATGTTCATAAAACCCAGAAAAAGGGTCATGATACCAATCAGCTTGAAAGAAAGCTCAACGCTATCCCCTGCGGATTTGAAAATACCGTCTACCACCACCTTGAAGATCAGCGGGTCATTCATGAAGGCCCATTTTACAAAAGCGATGGCAAAGCCGATGAGGAAAAAGCCAAGCCAGATATAACTAAGCGTCATAATAACCGGATTGGGCCCAAGTTACATAATCCCGCCTTCACTCGGCAATTGATTCATAATAGCCTATCTTTGCACCCTCAAAAAAATAGCAAGCAATATGGCATTACAGGCTGGTATCGTTGGTTTGCCGAATGTAGGTAAGTCTACCCTCTTCAACGCGCTTAGCAACGCAAAAGCGCAGGCTGCAAACTTTCCCTTTTGCACCATCGAACCCAATATCGGTGTCATCACCGTTCCTGATCAGCGGCTCATCGTCCTGGAGAAACTGGTTAAACCCAATAAAGTGGTGCCAACAACTGTTGAGATCGTTGACATCGCAGGTTTGGTGAAAGGCGCCAGCAAAGGCGAAGGACTGGGTAACCAGTTTCTGGGTAATATCAGGGCCACGGATGCCATCATTCACGTGTTGCGCTGTTTTGAAGATGACAATGTGATCCACGTAGACGGAAATGTAAATCCCTTACGTGATAAGGAAGTGATTGATACAGAACTGCAATTGAAAGACCTGGATAGTGTCGATAAAAAACTGCAGAAGCTGGAGAAGATGTTGAAGACGGGCGACAGGGATATCCAGCGTGGGCACGAGGTATTGAAAGGGTTAAAGGCTCACCTGGAGCAGGGAAAAAATGCACGGTCATTTGAGGTAACACCCGAAGACAAGGAGAAGCATGTATCTGATTTATTTTTGCTGACACTGAAACCCGTCCTCTATGTATGTAACGTGGATGAGAAAAGTGTAGTGAAAGGCAATACGCATACGCAGGCCGTGATGGAGGCAGTGAAGAATGAAAAAGCAGAGATCATCTTTATTTCAGCAGAAATTGAAAGTGAGATTGCTGTGATGGAAAATTATGACCACAGGCAGATGATCCTTGAAGATATGGGATTCTCAGAAAGCGGTGTGGCAAGATTGATCAAGTCAACCTATATTTTATTGAACCTCGCTACTTATTTTACCGCAGGTGTACAGGAGGTAAGGGCATGGACCATCACTAAGGGTATGCTGGCACCACAGGCAGCAGGTGTGATCCATACTGATTTCGAAAAAGGGTTCATCCGTGCTGAAGTGATCAAGTATACGGACTTCGTCCATTATGGTTCTGAAGCGGCCTGCAGGGATAATGGAAAGCTTGCCGTTCAAGGCAAGGATTACCTTGTGGAAGATGGAGACATCATGCACTTCAGGTTTAACGTATAAAAAAAAGCCGATCTGATGATCGGCTTTTTTATGCTAATGGCTATTTGCTTACATCTACTATTGGAAACGGAGTACCTGGTTCACCACGTGCAGTGTTCCGTTGGTCGCATGCCTGTCTACCGCTACAAATCCTGCTGGCGTGGCATTGGCTAAACCCTTCACACCAGTTGTGGAATTGAGGGTCAGGGTAGTACCGGGAAGCGAAGCAGTTAACAGCGTTGGAACAGCGAGATTGGATGCCGGAATATTCGGTGAAAACACTCTTGTGCCCAGTCCATGATAACTTACAATTGCTCTCACGGTTTGTACAGGCAGGAAGTTGAAAGCAGCCGTAGTTGGCGGCAAACCCAGTGCCGGTAGCAAAGCCCTAAAGGCCGCGTTAGTAGGAGCAAAGATGGTCAGGTTTGGACCGATGGGCAGGTTCATTACTGAATCAAGCCTATTGAGACCCGTTTGTCCGGAGTCAGCCCTTGTGATGGCTGCCCTCAGGAAGGTAAGGGCAGTATCTGCATTGATTAGGGCCGAAAGAGTTTGTGAGGGAGGTGAAACAACTCTCGCAACACTATGGATAACTCCGTTGGAAGCCTGGATGTCTGCCTGTGTCACCGGTATGTTATTCACCCATGCCTGAGTGCCCCTTCTTGAAGGGAAATTAGACAATCTAACAAAAGGCGCGGGAGAACCGGGAGGAGAAAACAAGGTTAACGCCTCCAGGTTCGGAAAAGTTTCAGGAATTCCAGCAGCAGGTACTTTCCCACCCAGCACATGGTACTGGATCAATGGCTGCAAGGTGGTGACGGGTAGCGAATTGATCACCGCTATACTTGGAATACCAGAGGCCCGAAAAGCCGCATTGTTTGGTGCAAACACGGTAAAGTTCAACGTCTGCGTAAACAACGCATCAGCAAGTCCCGCCCTGTTCACTGCCGCCAGCAAGTAGCTATAGGTAGTGTCATTGGTGATCACCTGGCCAATTGTATTGCCTGTGGGTATAGGTGGTTTTGGCAGCGGCTCCGGATCCGGAACGTCTTTATTACAAGATGTCATTAACACCCCCGTGGCCACTGTGGCCAATATGAGATTCTTTATTTGGAATTTTTTCATTGTCATTTCTGTTTTCATTCCGGTTTAGAAAATGTTATACGCAAAACGGACGTAGTACAATCCACCTATGGATGGGTTACCCATGGCTGTGATATAGTATTGATTCAACAGATTGTTGGCACCAATACCAATCAGTGAACGTATCGCCGGCAATTTATAACTTACCTGAGCATCCAGGTTATGGAAAGCTGGAACCGTTCCGGAAACGAAATCACTTTCGTAATCAAACGAATCCTGCCACCTGTAAGCTATGTTAAAGGAAACGCGTTTCTTTGGTCCGATGGAATTGTTACCGAAAATCACATTGTATCTGTACCTAGGGGCATTGAAGAACGCAACAAAATTCTCAGGAACATCCTGCAATACATCCGTAGAGGCATTGAAGTTCACAAAGTAACCTCTGTTCAGCCTGTACTCAATCGTCAAACCCGCACCATAGGTCTTCACTTTGGCGGTAGTGTTAACAGGAATAGAGAGCGTACGGAGATTGGAAGCCGTTACCGGACCGGAAGGAACGATTTTCTGTCCTACTGCTCTTCTTACGATAAAGTTATTGTACTGACCGAAATATCCATAGACGTCAATCAACAACCTGTCTTTTGAAAGCAGCCCCTTATATCCCACTTCAATGGATTGAACACTCTCGGGTTTGAAAGTTTCAAAGGTAGATTGCTTAGGGGTTGTACCGAGCGGCAGATCATATGGCGGGTTTCCGCTGAAATTATAGATCTGACTAAACACGGGCAAACCACCGATCAAGGTCTCACCACCACCTACACCCAAACGGATGTACTGTTGTTGCGTAGAGGGGAAACGATAGGCTGTCTGGTATGATACCCTTACGTTGTTGTTCTTCGCAACTTTAATAACCGCCGTTGCTCTGGGAGTGAATCGACCCTCAAAGTTTTGGTTTTTATCGTAGCGTCCGGAAATATTCAACCGAATCCTGTCGCCGATATTCCGACCTAATTGTACATAAGCACCCCACTCATCGATAGGAATGACCCCTGCTGTATCAATGAAAAGCGTACCCTGTGAGTTCAACACAAAACGACGAAAGTTACCACCGATCAATACATCGGCCACTTTACCAGTCCACTGGCTCAGGTTATACTGACCCTCGATAGCGTAGAGGTCAGACCTGTCCAGGAACAAAGCGCCGCCCTGGCTGATGGGTGTACTTCTGATCTTGTCGTAGATCGTATTGTAGGCAGCAGTGCCTGGCTGGGGAGTACCTGCATCCGCAAGGGCTCTGGCAGCATTATGGGCATCGGTAGAATTGAGGCCGTTCAATGTATTGTTGATATATGCTTGCCAGTATTGTGGTGCCCAGGTAGCGGTTCCCTTCACGGTCTCGTTGAAAATCCTGGAAGCGGCGGTCAGGTTGTACGACTGTCCAGCGTTTTCCTGGGTTGTGTAAGCCCTGATGAGCCAGTTTTTACTGTTCAGCTCTATTTTGTACTGACCCATTTTCAGGTCTTTAAGTGAGTACCTATCTGAACCGGTATACACCGTGTTACCTGTTCCCCAATAGCCGGCTACAATAAGCTCAGTATTGCTGGAAACTTTGTAATGCAAAGAACCGGTAACCTTGAAGTTGATGGTATTAGGATC
>JBEISY010000331.1:0-3136 GCA_040375175.1 Chitinophagaceae bacterium | reverse complement strand
TCCCTTTATCTTTTCACTTTAACCGCCAGTACCAAATGCGAGTGAACTTTTGGCTACCTTAACGCTATGAAGCCAATATTTAACATTGTATGCCTTCTCCTCTGCGTCAGCAGTTTTGCCCAAAACGATCTACCCAAGTCTGTTCAACTTCACAATGGCTGGTCGCTATCGCCGGCGGGGCGGAGTTACGCCATGGGCGATCTTCCACTTAAAATTGCGGTTTCATCGTCTAAAAAATATATGGCGGTAACCAACAATGGCCAAAGTGTACAATCGATCCAACTCATCGATCCCGTTTCTGAGAAAGTGCTTCATTCTTTGGTGGTCCCAAAATCCTGGTATGGATTGAAATTCTCTGCCGATGAAAAATATCTATATGCCGCTGGTGGGCATGATAACTGGATCTACCAACTGGAGATCAACAACAACAGGTTGCTGATCAAAGACACGATCAAACTTGGAAAGAAATGGCCCAACCGCATAGGCCCCGCTGGCATGGATCTTGACGATGCTAAACCATTGCTGTATGTAGTCACTCGCGAAAATAAAAGCCTTTATGTGATCAACCTCAAGACCAATCAAGTGCAGCAACAGATTTCGCTTGGTTCAGAAGCTTACACCTGTCTCCTTAGCCCTGATAAAAAGACCCTTTACATTTCCTTATGGGGCAGGAATAAAGTAATGTCCTGGGATCTTGTTGCACAGCGCAAGAAAGAATGGCCGGTTGGCGACAACCCAAATGAGATGTGCCTTACAAAGGATGGCAGATATTTATACGTAGCCAATGCACTTGACAATTCTGTTTCGGTTATAGATACCCGTGAGGGCCGTGTGTTGGAAACTTTGAACGCGGCGCTGTTTCCGGATGCGCCAAGTGGATCAACGTCCAATGGCGTGGCCCTGAGTGATGATGAGAAAACACTGTATGTGGCCAATGCGGATAACAATTGCCTGACGGTGTTTGACGTGGAAAAGCCTGGCCAATCGGAGTCCGAAGGTTTCATTCCCGTGGGCTGGTACCCTACCAATGTCAAAGTCATCCGCGATAAGATCTATGTTTCCAACGGAAAGGGCTTCTCGTCGCAGGCCAATCCGTATGGACCCAACCCGGCCCGCAGCCGCGAGAATGTGATCTACCAGGGTGGCGATTCTACTAAGCCCATCGATGTGCAATACATCGGCGGGTTATTCAAGGGTACCATGTCGGTCATCCCAACGCCAGATGAAAAAACACTGGCTCTTTGGTCAAAGGCTGTATATGAAAATATTCCTTACAACAAAGACAAGGAAACCAACGCACAAGGAGAAGCTGGCAATCCTATTCCGATGAAACTCGGCGATCCATCGCCCATTAAATATGTGTTCTACATCATCAAAGAAAACCGCACTTACGATCAGGTGCTGGGTGATATGCCGGAAGGAAATGGCGATACCAGTCTCGTACTTTTTGGAGAGAAGATCACGCCCAACCAGCATGCACTGGCAAGGGAATTTGTGCTGCTCGATAATTTTTATGTGGATGGGGAAGTGAGTGCCGATGGACACAACTGGAGCCTCGGTGCGTATGCAACAGACTATCTTGAAAAAACATGGCCAACAAACTATGGCGGCCGCGGTGGCGATTATGGTGCCGAGGGCACTAAAGAGATCGCAAATAATAAAGTGTTTCTGTGGGATCAGTGTAAGGCCAAAGGTATTACCTATAGGACGTATGGAGAGTTTGCGGATAACGGGAAGGCTAACCTACCAGTGCTGGAGGGGCATTTTTGTCCTTACTATACCAGCTGGGATGAAAGTGTGAAAGATACGGTGCGATTCCGCCAGTGGCAGCGCGAGTTTGATTCACTGTTGGCGGCGAATGCCGTGCCGCGATTGAACACGCTTCGTTTCATCAATGATCATACGGAAGGCCTGCGGCCCAACAGGCCCACACCATTTGCACATGTGGCAGACAATGATCTCGCAGTGGGTATGTTCATTGAGTATCTCTCAAAATCATCTATCTGGAAAGAGACAGCCATCTTCATTGTAGAAGATGATGCGCAGAATGGCCCGGACCACGTGGATGCACATCGCACCACGGCTTATGTTGCAGGAGGTTTTGTGAAGCGCGGATATGTGGACCACACGATGTACTCCACCTCGTCCATGCTGCGTACGATTGAGCTGATCCTCGGTCTGCAGCCGATGAGCCAGTTTGATGCTGCGGCCACGCCCATGTGGAGGAGTTTCACGGCAACGCCTACCCTAACACCGTTCAAGGCCCGCCCTTCCAATATAGACCTGGATGCGCGCAATCCCAACAACCGCAGCGCACTTGCGTTGAAGAGTCTTTCTTTTGATTTCACCAAAGAAGATGCCGCGCCTGATCTGGAGTTCAGTGAAGTGATCTGGAAAGCAGTGAAAGGTGAACATTCCGTAATGCCCGCGCCGCGTAGGGCAGCGTTTGTGAAAGTGAGTGAGAAAGAAGACTGATGTTTCAGTTCGCAGGTCGCAGTTCGCAAAGGTCGCAGTGAACTACCTGCGAACTATGCGACCTATGCGAACTATGCGAACTGCGAACTGCGAACTAAATAGTGATCTCAACAACGTTCCCCTCAGGGTCCAGCACAACGGCCTCATAATATCCGTCTCCGGTTAATCGCGGCTGGCCAACCACACGAAATCCATCGGCCAAAAACTGCTCGGCCATCTCATCCACGCGGGATTTACTGCCCACGCTGATGGCAAAATGCACCAATCCGGTTTGTTGTTTATTGTAGTCTTTTTCTGCATCTAGAATATCAGGCCGATGCATGATCTCCAGACTGCAGCCATCGTCAAATGAAAGAAAATAAGAGCGGAACTGCTTCTGCTGGTTGTGGTACATCTCGTTGGATACCGCACCAAAATAATGCATGTAAAATGACCGCATGGCCTCGAGATCTTTTACCCATATCGCGATATGTGCAATCCTCATCATGCGAACTTTGCGACCTCCGCGCCCTGCGACCTACACTTTATATTTCTTACCATCCAGGTAGCTATGACTGGTTTTCAGGCTTTCAAATATATCGCCCTTGCTTACGTCCTGCTCTACAAACCAATGTTTCAGTCCTGCTTTTTTGCGCGCAGCAAAGATCCTGTCGAAATCAAT
>JBEISY010000033.1:0-10332 GCA_040375175.1 Chitinophagaceae bacterium | reverse complement strand
GCTATTGGTAAAATACTATTTATGCTGAGAAACTATATCAAAATTGCGTTCAGGAATCTGGTAAGGAACAAAGCATTTTCCGGTATCAATATACTTGGACTTGCCATTGGTATGGCATCGGCCTTGCTGATCATGTTATGGATACAGCACGAGTACAGTTTTGACGGTTTTCATGATAATAAAGATCGGATCTATGAGGTATGGAACCGCGGTAGCTTCAACGGCAAAACCCAGTCGTGGAACACCACACCCAAGGTGCTCGCATCGGCATTGCAGGCGGACAATCCGGAAGTAGAAGCAGTCTCGAGGGTGAACTGGAGTACACAGCGATTGTTCAAAGTGGGTGAGAAGAGCATCTCCTCTTCGGGAAATATTGTTGACTCAACTTTTTTGCAGGTGTTCAGTTTCCCTCTTGTAAAAGGCAATGTCCAAACTGCGCTGATGGATCCGGCTGGGATTGTCATCACAGAGAGCTTTGCAAAGAAACTATTCGGCGATGCAGATCCTATGGGCAAGACCATCACGATGGATGTAAAGATACCGGTAGTGGTGAAGGGCATCATTAAAGATATACCTAAGAATACAAGGTTTGATTTCGAGTACTTATTGCCCTGGGCAAGGTTAAGGGCAGATGGTAATGATGATAATTATTGGGGTAACAACTCAATAGAAACCTTTGTATTGTTAAAGAAGAGTGCCAGTCTGGCTTCAGTGAATGCGCGTATTAAAGACTACCGAAAGAAGTATGATAAAGATGAACCGAATGGTGGATTCTTTCTTTATCCGCAATCAAGGTGGCGTTTGTACTCGAGATTCGAGAATGGTGTAGAAACTGGTGGATTCATTGAGCTAGTTCGTCTGTTCGGGATCATCGCGGCCTTTATCCTTTTGATTGCCTGTATCAATTTTATGAACCTCAGTACGGCCCGTAGTGACCGTCGGGCCAGAGAGGTTGGCATCCGCAAAGTGATCGGGGCATATCGGTTTTCACTCATCGGTCAGTTTTTAGGAGAGTCTATGCTGATCTCTCTGATTGCGGGTATGCTGGGACTGATCATCGTGCAACTGGCACTGCCTGCTTTCAATAACCTTACTGAAAAACATGTAAGTATACCGTATGGGGATTATCGGTTTTGGTTGTACCTGGTGCTGTTTGTTCTTTTTACAGGCCTGCTTGCGGGAAGTTATCCTGCCTTTTTCATGTCTTCTTTCAAGCCCGTAGCTGTACTGAAAGGCACCTTCAAAAAAGCCAATGCTTTGATTACGCCGAGGAAGATTCTCGTGGTTTTACAATTTACGTTCGCCATTATATTGATCATCGCCACCATTGTAGTCAGGAACCAGATCAACTATGCTAAGGAGCGTAAGCCCGGTTACAATCAAAACAACCTTGGATATGTGTTCCTGACCGAAGATCTGGTCAAGAACTATGATATCCTGAAGAATGAGTTAATACAGAACGGAATTGCCAGCTCGGTAACAAAGACCAGCGCTCCGATGACCGAGGGTTGGAGTAACAGCTGGGGCTTTACCTGGGAAGGGAAGGATCCCAATGACAAAACCATCATCGATAGGTATTGTGCCGATGATCAGGTTGCCAAAACGGTGGGCCTTGAGTTGGTAGCCGGACGCGACCTGGATATCAAGACATATGCCACCGATTCATTTGCGGTCTTGATCAATGAATCAGCGGTTAAGCTCATGGGATTCAAGGATCCAATCGGGCGCATGATCAAGGATGGAGATCGGGATTGGAAAGTGGTGGGTGTTTTTAAGGATTTCGTTTTGAGATCACCATATCGAAATATCGAACCCATGGTCATTGAAGGTGCAGGTGCATGGTTCTTCAATTGTCTGCATATCCGGTTGAATCCGGCCAAGTCTACGGAAGCCAATCTCCAGGCGGCGGAGAAAGTATTCAAGAAGTATAACTCCGACTATCCTTTCGATTACAAATTCATAGACGAGCAATATGCCGCGAAGTTCAAGGCGGAACAACGCGCCGGTTCACTTGCAGGACTGTTTGCAGGACTTACCATATTTATTTCATGTCTCGGTTTGTTTGGCCTTGCCGCTTATATGGCGGAGAACAGGATCAAGGAGATTGGTGTGCGTAAAGTGCTTGGTGCAACAGTATCTGATATCACCACTCTGCTCTCGAAGGATTTTCTGAAACTGGTTGCTGTGTCATTTGTGATTGCATCTCCATTGGCATATTGGGCTGTGCATACCTGGTTGAAAGAATATCCTTACCGTACCAATATACCGTTGACGGCTTTTTTACTTGCGGGTTTGCTCAGTTTGCTCATTGCGTTGATAACCGTGAGCTCACAAGCGATACGCGCTGCAATGGCAAATCCGGTGAAGAGTTTACGATCAGAATAACAATAGCTATTAGCTACTAGCTAATAGCTCTTGAAATACAGGAAAAATAAAAAATTATGTTTAAGACGGCCATCAGGAGTATAAAGCGCAACAAGGTCTTTTCAGTGATCAATGTGGCCGGTCTTGCCATTGGTATGGCGGTCTTCCTGTTGATCGCAGAATTTGTAGCCAACGAATGGGGTGCCAACAGAACCCTCACAAGCTATGATCGTTTATACAGGGTTTCTGTTATGGAGAAAGGGGAGGCCAATTACTATCTTCCCCCGGGATATGTGCCTGTACTGCAGAAAAATTTTCCTGAGATTGAAGCAGCTGTGCTTTCTGCTGACGGACTGGGAAATGGTGTTGTCGCTGTTACCAAAGGAAATAAAAAAGAATCATTCAAGGAAGAAAATGTCAAGTACGTAGACGGGAATTTTATCCCGGTGTTTGGTTTCAAGATGCTTAAGGGTTCTGCATCACTGGTGAAGCCGCAGACTATGGCGGTAACCGAACGTGTGGCAAAGAAGTATTTTGGCGATGCCGATGCATTGGGCAATACGGTAGAGATGTCTAACCAGTTTGGTACAACTACCTACGAGATCACTGGCATTTTGCCCAATCTCCCTGCCAATATGGATATACGGTCTGAGATATTCTTGTCTATCCATACCCTCGCGGCTGCGGCTAACCGAAGTGGGAACGACTGGGCTGATCCGTCTACATTAGAGAATGGGTATGCCAATATTTTCCTTTTGCTGAAATCTGGTGCAGATCCGGTTAATCTGGCTATATCAATGGATAAGTTTTTACAAGCTTCAGATCCGGATACCAAAGGACAGTCCATTTATTTACAGGCATTTAAACATCTGCATCTCGGTCCCTCCATTGATTATCCCTTCCAGACTTTTGGCAGCCTCAAGTTTGTTTACATGCTGGTATTGATTGCCGGACTCATCTTGTTGATTGCATGGGTGAACTATATCAACCTGTCCACCGCACAAGGTTTACAGCGGGCAAGGGAAACCGGTGTCAGAAAAGTGTTGGGTGCCAGCAGGATGCAGCTCGCGATGCGTTTCATGAGTGAAACATTACTCATCACCCTGGTGTCGTTGGCACTTGCGCTGGCCGTAGTTCAATTGCTGCAACCCATTTTCAACCGCTTTATCGGAATCCAACTGTCATTGGGCGTCCTACTGCAGCCAGCCATATTGTTGTTGATCCTTTCTATCGTTTTGATCGGTTCTATCCTTGCAGGCGGATATGTTTCGCTCGTACTCAGTTCATACAAACCTATTCACACCCTTAAGGGCAAGCTGCAGCATTCCATGAGGTCAGTGGTGTTGCGCAAGGGTCTGGTTATCTTTCAGTTTTCGATCTCCATCGCCTTTATTATTGCAACCATCATCCTGTACAAACAGTTGAATTTTATGCAGACGGGCAACCTCGGCATGCAGCTGGATCAGTTGTTGGTGGTACAAGGTCCTACGGTGGCTACCGAGGATCAATCCGAGCGCAATTACACATTCAAAAGTAAACTCGCTGCCCTGCCCTTTGTAGAAAAAGTGGCCGGATCCAATAATGTGCCTGGCCGTGGATACAATTTTTCCACGCAAGGGATTACCAGGCCCCTGGCTTCTCCCGGCGATGAAAAGAAGAGTTATAATATGCTGATCGTAGACCAGCATTTCTTCGACACCTACGGTATCGCCTTTAAGCAGGGAAAAGTGTTTTCGGAACAGGTGGCCATCAGGTCCTGGAACAATGAGCGGCAGGTGGTGATCAATGAACGTGCTGCAGAAGTCCTGGGATTTGATGCCGCTGAAGATGTGGTGGGTAAGAAGATCAAATGGGGTGAAGAGTTTGAAGTGATGGGCGTGGTGAAAGACTACCATCATCTTTCGTTCCGGACTGCCATCGAGCCCATTATTTATCTCCCTTCTGTATCGTATGGCAATTTCACGGTGAAGGTGAAGGCAGATAATATGCAGGCAAAGATCGCCACCATTGAAAAGTTGTATCGGGAATTGTTCCCTGGTAATCCGTTCGATTATTTTTTTGCCGATGAGGCTTATGATAAACAATACGAGCAGGAGAAGGCACTTGCTGGTCTCTTCATTGTGGCGAGTATTGTGGCCGTGTTGATTGCCTGCCTGGGACTGTTTGGGTTGGCGGCTTATGCTGCCCAGCAGCGGGTAAAGGAAATTGGTGTAAGGAAGGTACTGGGCGCCAGTGTGCCGGATATTGCAAAACTGCTTTCCATTGATTTTGTGCGCCTGGTGTTGGTGGCTATTGTGATTGCCTCGCCCATTGCGTGGTGGGTAATGCATAACTGGCTGGAAGGCTTCCCTTACCGGACAATGATCAGTTGGTGGGTCTTTGTGGCTGCGGGCCTTTCAGCCATTTTGATTGCGATAGGAACTGTTGGAGTGCTTGCAGTAAAGGCAGCTAGTTCCAATCCAGTTCAATCATTGAGGAGTGAGTAAGTCAGAGATTAAGAGATTAAGAAATAGTAAATAGATGATTATGAGACAAGTATTGTTATTCATGTTGACCTTGTTAGGTGCACTTTCTGTTTGGGCACAGGATGATGAACCATATATGGTCAAAAGTTTTACAGGTGTAAAGCGCGTGAAAGCGCAAACCTCAGGGGGTAACATTTCTGTGACAGGGCAGGAAGGCAACACAGCCAAAGTGGAAGTGGTGATCCGTTCTAACAACAGCAGTAGACAATTAAGCAACGACGAGATCAGGGCTAAACTGGAGGAGTATGAACTCAGCGTAGAGACACAAGGGGATGTCCTGGTTTTATTGGCAAAGAACAAGCGCAATGGATGGAACAAGGATGGGTTGAGTATTTCATTCCGGATCACTTCTCCGAAGGAAATCTCTACAAAGCTCGTGACCAGTGGTGGGAACATCAGTTTGCGAAACCTGAATGGAGAGCAGGACTTCACAACGAGCGGAGGTAATCTGGTGGTTGCCGATCTTCGGGGCAACATCACAGGTAATACTTCCGGTGGTAACATTAAAGCAGAGCGAGTGTTTGACAATGTTGACCTGACCACCAGTGGCGGTAATATTTCCGCTGTTGCTTCCAAAGGAAATCTGCATTTGTCTACCTCTGGTGGGAATCTGCAATTGGAAGATCTCGAAGGAACCATCAATGCCACCACCAGCGGTGGCACCGTAAACGGAGATCGGCTTTCCGGACAAATAGAGGCCAGTACTTCCGGCGGTAATGTTGTATTACAACATATCTCCGGCTCATTGAAGGCTGGTACCAGTGGGGGAAAGGTAAAGGTGTATATGGACAAGGTGGATCAGTATGTGAAGCTTTCCAACTCAGGCGGCGGCATTGATATCGACCTGCCTGACGGTAAAGGCTACACGCTGGATCTTCGCGGAGATAAGATCAACACTTCAACACTCCGGAACTTTTCAGGTTCCACTTCTGAAGGTAAGATGAACGGAACCTTGAATGGCGGGGGAGCCCAGATCACGGCAGGCAATTCAGGACGTATTAATTTATCATTTCATTAGTCAGATTATGCTGGAATTAAAAAATATTTCGAAATGGTACAATGCCGGGGCTAGTAAAAATTATGTTCTTCGGAATGTTGACATGAAGGTGCACGAAGGTGAGTTCATTTCCATCATGGGCCCTTCGGGATCCGGGAAGTCGACCCTGCTGAACATCCTTGGGATGCTGGATGAACCATCAGAAGGCTATCACTATTTCATGGGCGAAGGGGTTCATCTTTTGAAAGAGAAACAGCGCTCTGCATTGTATAAAAAGTACGTGGGCTTCGTTTTTCAGGCCTATCACCTCATTGATGAACTGACCGTTTTTGAAAACATCGAGACACCATTATTGTACCAGGATGTAAAGCAGTCGGAGCGTAAGGCGATGGTTGCCGATATGCTGGATCGTTTCAATATTGTTGGCAAAAAAGACTTGTTTCCTGCGCAATTATCGGGCGGTCAACAGCAGCTTGTAGGCATTGCACGGGCGCTAATTGTAAATCCCCGATTGATCCTCGCCGATGAACCTACGGGCAACCTTAACTCAAAACAGGGGGAGGAGATCATGGAAATTTTCAGTAAGCTCAACAATGACGGCGTTACCATCATTCAGGTTACGCACTCAGACAAGAATGCAGCCTATGGCAGCAGGATTGTCAATTTATTAGATGGAAGTATTGTTTAAAGTCAATAGCAGAAGATGAAGCGTTTTCTAAGTGTCGTTTTTTTGGGTTTAATGGCAGGAGCAGCATCGGCGCAGGACATACCTGAACGGTTTAGTTTACAGCAGGCCGTTGAGATAGCGATCCGGAACAATATCACCGTGGCCCAATCTGCTACGCGGGTTGAAGCGGCGGATATTAGCCGAAAGCAGGCCAAGGCCAATATGTTGCCCTCCGTGAATGCAGATTTCAACTACGGGTGGAACAATGGTAGGAGTATTGACCCCTTTCAGAATATTTATGTAAACCAGCAATTGCAGGGTTCTAATGTGTCTGTGTCCGGTAACTGGGTACTATTCAATGGTCTTCAGGTGCAGAACAATATCAAGCAGAATCAGTTTGCGCATGAAGCCTCAAAGATGGAATTACAGCAATCCAAGGATCAGCTTACGATTAATGTGATCATTGCCTACCTGCAGGTGTTGAGTGGTGAGGATCTCTTGCTGAATCTGGAAAGCCAGGCTTTGGTGACGAAGAACCAGGTGGAGCGTTTGCAGGTGCTGGTGAGTGAAGGTGCGAGGGGGCAGTATCAATTGTCTGACATGAAAGGACAGTATGCCAATGACCAGGTATCCATTGTTACTGCAAAAAATTCGTTAGATAATGCGCGCATCACACTATGTCAGCTGATGAATATCCCCATCAGTAAAACCATCCAACTGGAACGGAATGATGCACCGTTTCCCCAAGAGCCTTATGGTGCTACGCCGGAGATGATCTATGCCAATGCAAAGAATCTTCCGGGCATCAAAGCTGCAGACTTGCGGGTGGAGAGCGCTAAGAAAGCCATCGCAGTGGAGAAAGGTGCATTCATGCCCAGGATCGGGTTGTATGGTAATCTCTTTTCAAACTACTCCAGTGCTGCGGAGACGAAAACCCTTACCGGTACTTCCGATGTAACTACGGATAACTATGTGTTGGTGAATAGTGTAAAGACCAATGTGATTTCACCGCAATCCCAATTCTCATCTCAAAGCATTTCCTACAACAACCAGATGAAGAACAATATTGGTTCCGGTTTTGGTGTGGCCGCATCGATCCCCATTTTTAATAATCTTCGTACGAAGTACCGGGTTGACCAGGCAAGGGTGCAGCTAAAAGCCGCTGAGTTGGATAAGGCACAGGCAGACCTTACGATTCGCCAGAATATTGAGCAGGCGTACGCCAATATGGAGTCTGCCTACAACAGATACAAAGCCGTTGATGACCAGTACCGTGAGTATGCGGAAAGTTTCCGCGCCAATGAGATCCGCTTCAATGAAGGGGTGATCAATTCTTTTGAATATCTGCAGGCAAAAAATAACCTGGACAGGGCCCGGCTTAACCTCACACAGATCCGTTACGAGTACATTTTCAGGACTAAGATCCTGGATTATTTTCAGGGAAAACTCAGCTTTTGAGTTCAGTAGGCAGACTCTGGCCTTTATTCGTAAATTAACGCAATGATTGCGTTACAAGATGCCGGGATATCACCGGTGTTTCATGAACTGGCGAATGCCATGCCCCAACTGGTTTGGGTGGGCGTGCCCGATGGATCTGTTGTTTACATTAACGATAAGGTCAATGATTACCAGGGTGGGGTACAGAAACCTGACGGATGCTGGGACTGGCACATGATGGTTCATCCGGATGACCTGAAAAGAACATTGACAGTTTGGGCGGAAGCAAGAAAGACAGGTACTGCGTTTGAAGTGGAGCATCGTTTGCATGCAAAGAATGGGGAGTACCGATGGCACCTCAATAGGGCGAAGCCCCTGCTGGATGAGCACGGTAAGGCCTGCCGATGGTATGGTTCCTCAACGGACGTTCATTTACAAAAAGAAGCAGAGAGGGCGTTGCGTGCCTCAGAAGCAGAATTCAGGGCCTCATTTGAGAACGCCAGCGTGGGTATGGTGCAGGTAGATGCTGCGAGTGGTGTTTTTCTTCGGGTGAACGCTTCATTCTGCGCACTTACGCAATACCCGGAATCAGCATTGATCAACATGAGTTTTCAGGATCTTCTTCATCCGGACAATAGGGCGTCAGACCATCGAACCCTCATGGCAATGGTTCATGGTGAACAATGGGATCATCAAAACGAGAAGAAGTTTATCCGTAATGATGGAAGCCTGATCTGGTGTATGACATCGGCTAATCTTATTTACGATGAGCAAGGTGTTGCAGCGAGGATCAGTCTGGTGATCCGCGATATTACCCGGAAGAAAAAGGCGGAAGATGCTTTGTTAGATAGCGAAGCAAAGTTCAAAGCCTTTTTGCACGACTCACCTTTGCTGGCATGGAGTAAAGATGAAGAAGGAAGGTATGTGTATCTCAATACTTCCTTTGAGAAAAGATTCAATGTGCAATTGTCTGAATGGGAAGGGAAAACAGATGCGGATATTCATACTGCAGCCTACGCAAAAATATTCCGGGAGAATGATCTTCAGGTTCTCACCAGTGGTGAACCCCTGATGGGCGTTGAGCAAATGCTTGAACATGATGGTGTAGTGTCTGAATGGAACAGTTTTAAGTTTTGTTACACAGATTCTGAAGGGCGAAAATATGTGGGTGGCATCGGGTTCGATATTACGAAACAACGAATGGCGGAGAAAGCATCGGCGGAAGCTAGGGAACAGTTGGAGCTCACATTCCGCAATGTGCCCACCGGTATTCTTATGTTCAACAAGGATCGTAAACTGGTGTTCATCAACAACAAGGGTGCACACTATACCGGATATCCGTCAGCAGAAGAAGTGATGCGCGAAGTAACCCTGGATCAGATCCGGAAGCAGAATCTCCAGCGCTTCGATATGTTTGATGAAGAAGGCAGGACGGTTTCCTCAGCCAATTCACCTGTTCAGCGGAGTTTTCAAACCCGGATGTCCAATTTTGGCGTCTACAAAATGGTGGATCGTACAGATCAAAGCCAGCAGTGGATCTACTATGTATGTACACCCATCCTGAACAATGAAGGGGAAGTTGATCTGGTCATCGGCACCATTACGGACATGACCCTCCAGAAGGAAGCAGAGTATTTGTTGTTGAAAGAACAAAAGGATTCTGCGGATGCACTGGAGAAATTGGTTGCGCAACGCACGAAAGAATTAAAGGACTCCAATGAAGGTCTTCAGCAGTTTGCGCATGTGGCTTCACATGATCTGAAAGAGCCTGTCAGAAAGGTGAAGATATTTGGCGGGCGCTTGCAGGAAGAATTTGGCGAGGTATTACCGGAGAAAGCCGGGTTATATCTTTCCAAGATCGCCTCTGCAGCGGATCGTATGATCGCAATGATCGAAGGGGTATTGCAGTATTCAACCATCCAGGGTGTTTCGGAAGTTCGGGAATGGATCGATCTTCCTGAATTGATTGATACCATTGAGTCAGACCTCGAAGTACTTTTTCAACAGAAAAATGCCACACTCATCTATGGCCCACTACCACGTTTGAATGGTGTGCCCGTGATGATCTACCAATTGTTTTATAACCTGATCAACAACGCAATGAAGTTTACGCAGGCAGATATCCCGCCTATTATTGAACTGTCTGCAAGTCAGGAGTTTGTTCAGGATCAATTGTTTCATCGCATTGTTGTGAAAGACAATGGGATCGGCTTTGAAGCAGATGAAGCTGAAAAGATTTTCCAAACCTTTGCCCGGCTGCATCCAAAGGATCTGTATGACGGGACTGGTTTGGGTTTGAGTTTGTGCAGAAAGATTGTAGAACGTCATGGCGGTATGATCTC
>JBEISY010000198.1:0-4485 GCA_040375175.1 Chitinophagaceae bacterium | reverse complement strand
TCACGGATGTGCAGCTGGCTAAGAACCTTGGCTGCAGGGCGATCTGGCTCAACAACGATCCGGAGCTGGGTGGCAAGGAGGTCAGCGATGATACAGTGGCTTTGCAGAAAGTAATCGCGCTGGAAACCAGCTCATGGGAAGCGATTTACAAGTACCTGAAACTGGGCGAAAGAAAACTGGTGCATGAACGCAACACCAATGAGACGAAGATACATATTGAACTCAACCTCGATGGATCAGGAAAGGCTGATATACATACGGGTCTCGGATTCTTTGATCATATGCTGGACCAGGTTGCGCGGCACGGTAAGTTAGACCTTAGGGTCAGGGTAGAGGGCGACTTGCATATTGATGAACATCATACTATTGAAGATACGGGGATAGCGTTGGGCGAAGCGTTTGGACAACTATTGGTTGATAAGCGCGGGTTGGAGCGGTACGGTTTTGCTTTACCAATGGATGAGGCCGAAGCCAAGGTGCTGATTGATTTTGGCGGCCGGAACTGGATCGTCTGGAATGCGGAATTCAAGCGGGAGAAGATAGGGGAAATGCCTACGGAGATGTTCTTCCATTTCTTCAAAAGCTTTTCCGATGCGGCGCGCTGCAATGTGAATATTGAATGCAAGGGCGAGAATGAGCACCATAAAATTGAAGCCATTTTCAAGGCCTTTGCCAAAGCGGTCAAAATGGCCGTGAAGAGAGACGCGTTTTCTAATTATCTTCCCAGTACAAAGGGAGTACTTTAATATATGACTGACATTCTGCTCATCTTCGCTGGCATTGTAATCGGCGGTCTCTTGATCTACCTCTTCATGCGCGGTCGTGGGCCTTCACAAAAGGTGACGGTACACAGCAGCACCTTGCTGGAAAAAGTAGAGAAGGTCTTTAAGATCGTTTTGGTGGAAGGGCACTTCAGTGAGATATACGACTACCAACACCATGGTAAATTTCTGTATCTCTTCAATACGCATAAGAAAGCCCTGCTTATCGTGAATGCAAAGGTGATGGTGGGCTATGATTTCAAGAAAGTAGTGATGGATGTGGATGATCGCACGAAGCAGATCAGCATCGTGAGTTTTCCCGAGCCGGAGATTTTATCCATCGATCCTGAAGTGCGGTACTATGATGTATTCGACGGACCGCTCAATAAATTCTCCAACGAAGACCTCACGCGCATCCAACAGGAAGCCAAGACCATGATCCTCGTAAAAGCAAAAGAGAGTGAGCTACCCGGCATCGCGAGAAATCAAATCAGAAATCTCCTCCTTGAAATGGGCGAGCTGAAAGGCTGGAACCTCAAAGGCGTCGATAAGATGTTAGCATCATAATAGCCACTCGCCATTAGCTAATAGCTATTAGCTATTTTGCCGTTTGCGGGTATTTGCCGCTTTTTTTGAACCAGATTCGATTTTTTGCGTTTTTCGATTTATTTTCAAACTGTCAACCAAAACGTACAACTGCATGCTTAAGAAGGAGCGGCAAGCCCATATCCTGCATCAGGTCAATCTGCATAACCGTGTTATGGTTGCAGATTTGTGCGGTTTTCTGCAAGTTTCCGAAGATACAATCCGGCGCGACCTGCAGGAGCTCTCTGATGACGGCGAGCTGTTGAAGATCCACGGTGGTGCGTTATCCCTTTCTTTTCAATCGGCCGTGCAACAAACGCCGATTTACTCATTGGAGAAGAAGAGACAATCGGCCCGTAAAATTCTTTCCTACATTCAGCCGGGAATGTTTGTGCTAACCTCGGGCGGCACCACCATCAATGAATTGGCGCGTTTGCTGCCGCAACATTTGAAAGCTACTTTTCTGACGCCAAGCCTCACCTCCATGATGGAATATGTGCGGCATCCCAACATTGAAGCGATTTTTATCGGAAGTAAAGTGTCCAAAACCTCCATGATTTCTGTGGGTCTGGATACGGTGAACCAGTTGCGGAATATCCGTGCGGATCTCTGCATCCTGGGCGTGAATGCCATCGATCCTGAATATGGGATCACCGATAACGATTGGGAGGTGGTGCAAGTGAAGAAAGCAATGATTGAAGCGTCATCAACATTAATTGCCCTGACGATCGCCGAAAAAGTGAATACCGTTTACCCTATTAAAGTGTGTGACACCAGTGACATCGATATATTGATCACAGACGAGGATCCGATGGAGCCGATGTTGGAGAAATACCGAAGTGCAGGTGTGCAAGTTATCTAGCGTTGAATTCCGTTACAACATAAAGCCAAAACTCGCAAAAATGAAGAAAACGTTAATCACTCGAAAAGCTGCCAGGCTCTTATCCCTGGTTGTTTTGATGCAGCTATGCTGCCTGGTGGCTAGTGCCCAGGTCAGGATCACCGGTCAGGTGAAGGACAAGAATGGCGCGGGCATCCCAAACATTACCGTTCAGATGCGCAATACCTCTGTAGGTGGTGTCACTGACGGTACCGGTAATTTTGTACTGACCGGCGATATCCCATCCGGCCAGCAGGTTATTGAATTTTCCGGCGTAGGATTTAAGATTAAGACCGTTACTGTAGACGTGGCGGGCGATAAGCCCATTACCCTCAACACGGATCTTGATTCAGATGTCATGGGCCTTGAAGAAGTAGTGGTAACCGGTACATCGGCAGGGACCACGAGAAAACAGTTAGGTAACTATGTGGCATCCGTGAAGGGCGATGCCATCAACCGTTCTGCACCACCAAACGTGCTGGCCGGTCTGCAGGGTAAAACCCCCGGTGCGCAGATCATCCAGAACAGTGGTGATCCCGGTGGTGGTATGAGCGTTAGGCTTCGTGGGGTGAGCACCATCAGCTCTTCCAGTGAACCACTGTATATCATTGATGGGGTTATCGTGAGCAATAGTGCGAGAAGGGTTACGAATACGCAGGCTGACTACGACGGACAAATTTCGGTTGCGCCTAACCGTATGGTGGACATCAACCCGGCGGATGTTGAGCGCATTGAAGTATTGAACGGTGCTGCCGCCGCGGCGATCTATGGTAGTAGGGCCAACGCCGGTGTGATCCAGATCTTCACCAAGCGCGGAAGCACGGGTGCACCTGTGGTAAGTGCAAGCACATCCGTGATGGTGAGCCAGCTTCGCAAAGATCCGGGCTTCAACACTGCCGCTACTAAGTTTGGCGGTCCAACAGACGGACCTACTGCGCAGACCCAGGATATCCTGACACCCGCACTGACCAATACCACAGCGGTAACGCGGTATAACTACTGGGACTATATCTTCCAGACCGGCGTAGGTACAGATAATAATGTATCCGTGCGCGGTGGGAAAGACAAGACCAAATATTTTGCTTCGGCATCTTATTATTTTAACCAGGGTATCATTAAGAATACAGATTTCCAAAGGTTCAGTTTCCGTGTGAACCTGGACCAGGAACTGGCGAAGTGGGCAACCCTTTCTGTAGGGATGAACTATATCAACTCTGGCGCCAATGAAAAGCCCGATGGGAATACCTTCTATTCTCCGATCAATAGTGTGACCATCATTGGTAACTTCCATGATATCCAGAAGCGCGATCAGAACGGGAACCTGCTGGCCGTGGGTGAGCGCGGAAGGGTGAATCCGGTGTCTGTCATTGAAGACATCAAGCAGCGTCAGACTACGAATCGTATCATCTCTTCCGTTGCATTGAAGTTGAAACCTTTCAGGGATTTCACATTGGATTATACGATGGGTATCGATAACCTTTCTCAACTCGGTACTACATATATTCCTCCGTATTCTTATAACGTGAGCCCCGGTTTCTGGGGCGGTGGATTGACGCTAGATCCAACCTTGAATGGTTATGCAAGTACCGGTAACAACCAGCAGTTTCTCATCAACCATGAGATCAATGGTACGTTGAATAAGAAGATCACTTCAGACCTTGTGAGTACCACGCAGATCGGATACTCTGTGCAGTATGAGAAAGGCAACTATTCGGTTTTGCAGGGACGTGGTCTGGCCCCATTTGTGCAAACGGTGCAAGGTGCGAGCACAGTATTGCCCGGACAGGATCAGCGTACAGAGATCTCTATTTCCGGTGGCTATATCCAACAGAATTTCAAATTCAAGAACAGATTGTTCCTGACGGCTGCGGCACGTTTGGATGGATCTTCTGTATTTGGCGAAGACCAGCGTAACCAGCTTTACCTGAAGTTCAGCGGTTCTTACGTATTGAGTGATGAAGGTTTCTGGACGAAGTTGGGCCTTAATAAATTCTGGGACTACATGAAGATCAGGGCAGCGTATGGTGAGAGCGGAAACCTTACCGGTATCGGCGCTTATTCACGCTTCAACATCTACAGTGCTTCGCCGATGGTGGGTAGAACTGCACTGAACAGTCCTGGTCAGCTGGCCAACGACAACGTGCCGCCCTAGACGCAGAAAGTCTTTGTGTGTTGTAGCGAGATGAGCTTACGGTATGGAAGGATAAACCTGTCCTTCAATTATTACAACTAGCGTGTTGCTGTCCCGCTTAGGAGGCT
>JBEISY010000144.1:0-5307 GCA_040375175.1 Chitinophagaceae bacterium | reverse complement strand
GCATCTTCAGCCTTATATAAAGGTTTAAGGTAGGTCTGTCCATCAGCGGCCCTTCGCTTTTTGATATACTTCACATCATCTTCCTGGATCTCAGCGGAATCTTCAAGAAGTACCGATGCCAGCTCGCGCGTTGCAGGCGTGCAGTAGATCTTTCCATCAAATCCATCGGCCACCAGCTTGGGCAGCAAACCGCTATGATCTATGTGTGCATGGGAAAGCACAACGATGTCCACCTCCCTGGGCTCAAAACCCCAGTGCCTGTTCAAGGAATCCGTTTCACGGCCCATTCCCTGGAACATCCCGCAATCCAGTAATATTTTTCTGCCATTCTTCAGCGTGACCAAATGCTTGGAACCGGTGACGCAACGTGCCGCACCATGAAATGCAATCTTCATACTTTATGTTTTGATTTAAACGTCCACCTGATGTCAAAGCTCGATACCAATTCCCCTTTATGGTTCCATCCTTTTGTTGTTACGTCCACTGTAACACCTTCCCCGGTAGCGATGGCTTTCTCCACCGCCTCCCTGATCCTGTCACCTTCTTCACATGTAAAGGTGGTGATGCCCGTTGCCTTTTTGTGAAAGCTGCCGTTGACGTGCAACACCAGCATTGAAACAGCAGGCGTTCGCTGATGGATATGCATCATCGCAAGCAAACCCGTGCTCATCTCGGCTGCCATGGCCTGGCAGGCAAAGTAGGTGGATCGAAAAGGGTTCTGTGAAAACCATTTATAAGGGACCGTAACCTCCGCGCGTTCGGGCGTGATGTCTTTTACACGCACTCCCGAGAAGTAGGCCGATGGCAATTTCTGAAACATGAAGAAACCCATCTTCAACGGACTCTTCATTGTTTGAATAAAGGACTGAATACCTGATTGAGACATGGCAAGTTGAATCTACCCTTAAGATACTACTATCTATCCATCAAACAAGAACGGCAGCGATTAGACTGCCGTTCGTTTTGAATCAAATATCGATTTCGATCTGGTTTCGAAGTAAGTCTTCATATACATCCCGCTTCCGGATCAGCTGGGCTTTTCCATCAATGACCATCACTTCCGCGGGCTTAAGGCGTGAATTGAAATTGCTACTCATCTCAAATCCATAAGCACCCGCATTGTAAAACACCAGGTAATCGCCCTCACGCACCTCATGCAACTTCCTGTCCCAGGCAAAAGTATCTGTCTCACAGATATTTCCGACTACCGTATAAATCCGCTCCGGTGCAGTTGGATTAGAAATGTTGACAATGTAATGATAGGCATCATAGAACATAGGACGGATCAGGTGATTGAATCCGCTGTTCACCCCCACAAAAACCGTTGCCGGTGTTTGCTTGATGACATTGGCCTTCACGATGAAATAGCCAGACTCACTAACGAGATATTTACCGGGCTCAAACCAGACCTGCAGTTTGCGACCCGTTTCTTTTTCATGGCTCATAAAGGCCTCTGTTAATTTTAGTCCGAGGCTTCTTACATCGGTCTCCGGATCGCCGGGCTGATAAGGCACTTTAAACCCACTACCCAGGTCTATCACTTCAAGATCCGGAAAATGTTCAGCCATGCCGAACATCACCTGCAAACCTTCCAAAAAAACACCTATGTCTTTGATCTCGTAACCTGTGTTCATATGAATACCACGCACCTTCAGTTTGGTAGATTTCACCACGCGTTCAATATGCCTGATCTGGTGGATCGAGATGCCGAACTTTGAATCTACATGACCCGTGGAAATCTTAAAATTACCACCCGCCATGATGTGCGGATTCAGGCGGATCATGACCGGATAGCTGCTGCCAAATTTATTCCCGAACTGCTCGAGGATAGAAATGTTATCGATGTTAATATTCACACCCAACTCCTTCGCGTCCACATACTCCTGGAAGTCTGTGCAATTGGGCGTAAACAAAATATCTCCCGGTGCAAAGCCCGCTTTCAGCCCCAGTTTCACTTCCTGGATGCTCACACAATCCAGTGCCGCACCGATCTTCTTCATCAGCTTCAACACATTGATATTGGTCAGCGCTTTACAGGCATAAAAAAACCGGGCATTTGTTCCGCTAAAGGCTTTCTGCAGGTTGTTGTATTGATGTGCAATGCGGTCCGCATGATACACATATACCGGTGTTCCATGCACCGATGCAATCTCTGATAACTGGGCTGGACTTAAAGTAGACATTGGGCAATAGGCATTAGGCATTATTAGGATCGATGGGTTGATCATTATCTGTGGGCTCATCTGGTAAATCGTCAACTTTTGTAACCAGTTCACCTTCCTCGCTTACCGCAAGCACTTCGCCTTCTTCCACTTCAAAATGATCTGCATTCACCAGGGTTGGCGTTACCACTTGCTCTGCAAATATTTCATTGATCCGCGGCAGTTCGTCTGCGGAATTGATCCCGAAATAATCCATGAAATGCCTGGAGGTATTATACACCAGTGGCTTCCCTGGCAATTGCTCATTCCTGCCGGTGATGACAATCAATTCCTTCTCTAACAACTTCTGGATGCTATAATCCGTATTTACACCACGGATGGCTTCTATCTCAGACTTAGTGATGGGTTGCTTATAGGCAATGATAGCCAGGGTTTCCAGCGCTGCCGTTGATAACCTTTTCAGGAACTTATCGCCATTCAGCTGGGCGATGGTCTTGTGGTAATCTCGCTTGGTCAGAAACTGCCAGCCGCCGCCACTTTGCCGGAGCTCAAAAGGATAAAACTCGGCCGCATATTTCTCGCGGATGCCATCTACTGACGCCTCTACCTGGTCAAGCGTGATCTTATCTTCCATAAAACCAAACGCGTTGTTCACCAGTTCCAGAACATCCATGGAAGTCAGCGGCTTCTCACTTGCAAAAATCAGTGCCTCGATGTGGAGGATGAGGTTTGAAATTTCCATAAAATAAAGATACGGTTATTCGGTAATTGGGTTAGTGGTTATTGATGTTATTGAGCAAACTCCTGATTAAACCGTTCATCAAAACCCCAAATCTATTCAATTCATCATCAACTTCTTTGTGAATTTCAGAAGAAATAAGTCTCCTTTGTACTGCTTTTTGCAAACAAGATCCAGTCTCATACGCCGAACCTCTGCTATAATAAAAAAACAAAAGTCTGTCCTTATAGGAAAACCTTCCATTAGCTTCCGCTGTATTAAGAGCGATGGAATCTGCGCTACGAACCAGTTGTTTCACCAAGGTATTTTTCTCAAATGAATCCCATCTATTAACTGCCTCCCAAACCTTATCCCCGATTAGCATTGAATGTTTATACACTTCCAGATCTCTTAATTGCATGATTGTAATTTGCACCAGATCAACGCAAAACAAGCGGGTTTTTAACCATACCGGGGTGAGAAAATAACCACTAACAAATAACCCAATAACCCAAGGGATTAGCCTTGCAACGCTGCAGCACCCGAAACAATCTCGGTCAACTCCGTAGTGATCGCGGCCTGGCGGGCGCGGTTGTAGGAAATTTTCAGGGATTTCAACAGCTCGTTGGCGTTCTCTGAAGCTTTGTCCATCGCAGTCATGCGGGCACCATGCTCAGACGCATTGGCATCGAGAACGGCTTTGTACAACTGCGTATTCAGGATCTTCGGCATGAGTTCCGTGATCAGCTCGGTTTTACCGGGCTCGAAAATGAAATCCGCTTTTTGTGTTTTGGCGCCAACAGATGGAGCCACTTTGGGAATAGGGAGGAAACGCTCTACCGTAAATGCCTGTGTTGCGGCATTCTTGAACTGGCTATATACAAGCTCTACAACATCAAATTCGCCTTTAGCAAAAGCCTCTACTGCCAGTTCCGCCGTTTTTTGCACGCCAGCGAAGGAAAGGGAGAGGAAGGTGTCCCGATGATCTGCATTAACGTTCCAATTTCTGCGTTGGAAGAATTCCGTACCTTTTTTACCGATGCCCCAGATCGTCACATTGCCCTTTGCCAATTGGCTGGCATAACGCTCTTCCGCTGTGGCTTTGGCCAGTTTCTGTACATTCGCATTGTATGCGCCGCAAAGGCCGCGGTCTGACGTGATCACGATCAATAATACCTTCTCCACAGGACGATCCATCGCCAGATTCACGCCGAGGTCCCCGCCCTCTACGTTGCTCACAATGTTGCTCAACACCTCCTGCAGTTTCTTGGTGTAAGGACGCATCTGGATGATGGCATCCTGGGCCCTGCGGAGCTTAGCAGCACTCACCATTTTCATGGCTTTCGTGATTTGCTGGGTAGATTGTACCGACTTGATCCTGTTACGAACTTCTTTTAATTGACCTGCCATAGCATGCGTTTTCCGGCCGCAAAATTAAGGAAAGACAAGCACATCAACCCTATAAATCCGGGAAATGTGGATTTAATGTCCCTAACCCCCAACCCCCAATGCCCAATGCCCAATGCCCAATGCCTCTACTGCTCTCTCATCCTGAACTGCTGCTGCTGTCCCCCGGCCGGACGGGTAGTGCCGCTCTGCTGACCGGAAAACCTGTTCAACCGATACGTAAAGCTCAGCATAACATAGCGGGTGAGCCTGTTGGTGCGGGTATCCACAATGCTGTTGGCCGTCACAGAACGCGTAATGCTCTTGTTCTGGTTCAAGATGTCAAAGGCGTACAAGCGTATGAAACCATTCTTTTTCTTTAGGATGGTCTTCTCCAGAGATGCATTCAGCAAAGCGATATTGCCATTTACACCTTCCGCCAGCCCATTATTAATGGTGTACTGAAGATCATACCGGAAGGTCAACCCACCAGGAATATCCATCCTTGAATTGGAGGTCAATACCCATGAACCGTAATTCTGGTTAAGTTGTTCTTGTAAACTATACCTCGCTGAGTTCAGGTTATACCTCGCACCGAAGTCAACTTCGAACCATTCTTTCAAATTATATTCAAAGGTCAACCCCTGACCCACCAGGATATTGGTGCCAATGCTCCGGGCACTATCTATCAGGTTGATGTTATGGTTGTAATTCACCATACCGTTCAATGACACCACATAGGTCCTGTTCTTGAATGGTTTCTGCCAGTTGTAAAAACCGGTCAGGTTATAGTATCCGTTCACATTCTCCGGAATGGTCAGCTGCGCACCGCCTGAACCCAGGGAGATCGTATTGTTGACGATCTGGTTCTGGATAAAATTGGCATTGATACCGGTGAAGAGCACCTTGCCAGACTGGAAATTGAAGTTATTGAAGAACAGGCTGAAGTTATGGCTCTGCTCAGGTTTGAGGTTCGGATTACCCTGCGTTTGGTACTGCGGGTTTGAGATATCACGTACCGGCTGCAACTGCGTAAAGCTC
>JBEISY010000244.1:0-4030 GCA_040375175.1 Chitinophagaceae bacterium | reverse complement strand
ATAATAATGGTTTGGGCAATGCTATGTTCCAGCAACAGCCGGGTGATCCAATCCATAAATAATAAATTATGCTATTAGCTAATAGCTAGTAGCTAGTTTTCCGGCTGTTGGCCCCAATGTTCCGGAGAACGCCAGAGGCTGGATAGCAACAGCTCTTTCATCAGGAAGAATTCTTTCGGCAGTTTATCATACATCGCCTCAAACAATTCTTCGTGGCTAAGCAATTCTTTCTTCCAGGCTTCCCTTCCTACATCCATCACCTTCGCAAATTTCTCCATATCAAAGGATTCAAGACCTGTCCAGTCCATGTCTTCATATCTCGGCATCCAACCGATTGGACATTCCACAGCAGAGATCGATCCACGAAGGCGTTTAATGATCCATTGCAGCACCCTCATGTTTTCTCCAAATCCAGGCCAGAGAAATTTTCCGTTCTCATCCTTGCGGAACCAGTTCACACTGAAGATCCTGGGCGCATTGGGCAAAGACCTGCCAAACTGTAACCAATGATTTACGTAATCGCCCATGTGATATCCCATGAAAGGCAGCATCGCATAAGGGTCACGCCTTACCTTACCAATTTCTCCGAATGCAGCAGCAGTCATTTCACTACCCATCGTTGTTGCGGTATACACACCGAAATTCCAGTTGAAGCTTTGGTAAACAAGCGGTACTGTTGTACTTCTTCTTCCACCGAAAATGAAGCCGCTGATGGGTACACCTGCGGGATCGTTCCATTTATCATCGATGGCCGGGTTCTGATACGCCGGCGCGGTAAATCTTGAGTTTGGATGCGCCGCAGGCTTTCCACCATTGGGATCCCAGGGCTTGCCATGCCAGTCCGTAAGTTCAGCTGGCGGTTCTATGGTGAGTCCTTCCCACCATACATCCTTATCTTTTGTGATGGCCACATTAGTGAATATGGTATTGGCGCGGATGCTCTCCATCGCGTTGGGATTGGTTTCTGTATTGTTTCCCGGCGCCACCCCAAAATAACCTGCTTCCGGATTGATGGCAAACAATGCACCATCGGGCGCCTTATGTATCCATGCACTGTCATCACCCACCGTACTTACTTTCCAGCCTTCAAATTCTTTGGGCGGGATCAGCATTGCGAAGTTTGTTTTGCCACAGGCACTCGGAAACGCCGCGGCTACATAGTTCTTCTCTCCATCGGGTGACTGAACACCCATCAACAACATGTGTTCTGCAAGCCAGCCTTCTTCTCGACCCATCGTTGACGCAATACGTAACGCAAAACATTTCTTACCCAGCAATGCATTACCGCCATAACCACTGCCATAAGAAATGATCAGTCGATCTTCCGGAAAATGAGAAATGTATTTCAATTCAGGATTGCAGGGCCAGGAGTTGTCCTTCTGACCAACGGCCAACGGCGCACCCACGGTATGAATACACTGCACCCAGTTGTTCTTCTTGATAAATGGAAGCACATCCTCACCCATTCGCGTCATGATGCGCATATTCACCACCACATACTCAGAGTCTGTGATCTGTACACCATACCTGGAATAAGGTGAGCCGATGGGACCCATACAAAATGGGATCACATAAAGTGTTCTGCCACTCATACAGCCCTCCATCAAACCATATAGCGTCTTCTTCATTTTCTCCGGAGCCATCCAGTTGTTGGTGGGTCCTGCATCTTCCCTTCTCCTGCTGCAGATAAAGGTCTTGTCCTCTACCCGCGCCACATCACTGGGATCACTGAAGCAGGCATAACTGTTGGGCCTTTTCTCAGGATTGAGTTCAATGAATGTTCCTTTGCGGACCAGCATCTTGCAGAGGCCATCATATTCTTCTTTAGAACCATCGCACCAATGAATGGAAGACGGACCGGTTAACGCAGCAATACCGTTTACCCAGGTCTGCAGTTCGGCGCGCGCGGGTGCGGTTTCGTAAACAGAGAAGTTGGTTTGAGTGATCATACATGATAAGTTTCAGTGTTTGAAAGATAGATTTTATATGAGCAGCCTGTTGAGGCCTTTTTGTATGTGTAAAGATTACGCATTACGGGCTTTTTAGCCCTGCCTTAAATCATGAAATATAATGATATAAGTAAGTAGAAGGAAAGGTTACCGTAAGTTTATACGCAGGAAAAATGCAAACATCATGATTCGCAAAATCTTTGTTCAGACTTTTGGCTTGCTGCTGATCCTTAATGCCGCACTTGCGCAACAGGAGGTGAGGATCACCGGCATTCCCTTCCCGCTGTATTGGGACAACCAACCTAAAAACCATACGGTCAACGGCAGCACGCTTGCCATTGAAGCGGGCGAAAAAACGGATATGTTCCGCGATCCTAATGTTACCTACAACACAGATAATGCACCGAAACTGCTGTTCAGGCCCGATGAAAATTTTGTGCTGACAGCCATTGTTGAACATCCGTTCAACAACAAATGGGACGGTGGCGCCATCGTAGTGAAAGCAGATAGCCTTCACTGGATTAAATTCTGTTTTGAAAAAGACTATACCGGTGCAAAAAGAATGGTCAGTGTGGTGACCAAGGATGTGTCAGACGATTGCAACTCCATCGCCATCACTTCCAATAAAATACACATGAAAATAGCAAAGGCGGGCAAAGTGTTCACCCTGTATGCTTCGCAGGATGGAAAAAACTGGCTGCTGCTGCGTCACCTGCAATTCAATATGGCCGCCGGTTTCCAGGTTGGCTTCCTCGCGCAGTCGCCCACCGGCACATCAAACCGCGTGGTGTTTTCTGACATAAAATATGAAGCGAAGAGGATTAAAGATCCTTATGTTGGAGAATGATTTTTAGGGTGAGTGTTAAGTTCTAATGCTAAACACTCACCCTACACACTCGCCCTAAATTCGCCAGATTCCTTTCATCTCAGGATATGCCAAGGCATTCGCTTCATCATCATTGATGAATCGTTGTGTCTTAGGGTTAAAGCTGAGATTTCTGTTTAATTGCATCGCGATCTTACCCATGTTCACAATCGTACAGCTGCGGTGCCCATTGGCTTCATTCAATGCAAAGGTTTTGCGCTCTTTTACGGCAGTAATAAAATCGGTCACCTGGGGTGCCGGGTCCGGAAATTCCTGTAATTTTTTCTCCAGATCAGGGATGTCCGATTTGAATTCCGGATACAGTTTTCCTTTTGGTCCTTCGATATACGCTGCACCAACATCTCTTCCGTCTCCGTCAAGGATGATCTTACAGCCATCCTCATATGTATACACAATCCTGCGGAAGGTTCCAACCGCATCTTTATCCTGTTTGTCTGCCTCTACTTCCACCAAGACCGGCGAGGTATCGTCTTTGCCCAGGAAATACTGAACGGGATCGATGTAATGCTGACCCATATCACCTAGCCCGCCACCGTCATAGTCCCAATAGCCCCTGAACGTGGGCTCCACCCTATGCATATGGAATGGTTTATGCGGAGCGGGTCCCAGCCAGAAATCATAATCAATATAATCCGGCACCTGCTGCGGCTCAAGATCCGTCCTCCCGATCCAATAGAATTTCCAGTCGAACCCAGTATGCTTACTAATGGTCACCTTGAGTGGCCAGCCCAACAGTCCGCTTTGCACAAGCTTTTTGATCGGTTTCACCGTGGTCTTCATGCCATAGAAATCTTCTTCAAACCTGAACCAGGTATTAAGGCGAAAAATCCGGCCATATTTCTTCACTGCTTCCTGCACTTTCCGTCCTTCGCCAATGGTCCTCGTCATTGGTTTTTCACACCAGATATCCTTACCGGCTTTTGCGGCTTCCACGGCCATGATGCCGTGCCAATGGGGTGGCGTGGCGATGTGTACAATGTCAACATCTTTCATGGCCAGCACCTCGCGAAAATCCTTGGTTGCCTTCACGCCGTTACCGATTTTTGCCACGGCTGCATCGAGGTGTTTTTTGTTAACATCGCAAACGGCAATGACGGGCGTATCCCCATACGGCACGTGGTTCATTCCCATGCCGCCCACGCCAATGATGGCCTTGGTCAGTTTATCGCTTGGGGGCACGTAACCCTTGCCCAGT
>JBEISY010000205.1:0-4371 GCA_040375175.1 Chitinophagaceae bacterium | reverse complement strand
GTTTTAGTTTCTTGCATTGTGCGGCAAGGTTGAGGCAGCGGTTGGTGATCTTCCGATCCAACCCAAAACTGTTCTTGTAGTATTTTCCTCCCACTTTCAGACAGGTAGGTTTACCGTCTGTGATCATAAAGATCTGCTTATTGGGATTCTTTCTTCTTCGTAAGATATCCATCGCCAATTCAAGTCCTGCCACCGTATTGGTGTGATAGGGCCCCACCTGCAAATAAGGGATGTCCTTGATCTCGATGGTCCAGGCATCGTTGCCAAACACCACGATGTCCAGTGTGTCTTTCGGATACTTGGTGGTGATGAGTTCACTCAAAGCCATCGCCACTTTTTTGGCCGGCGTGATCCGGTCTTCCCCATACAGTATCATGGAATGGGAAATATCGATCATCAACACCGTTGATGTCTGCGTCTTGAAATCTGTTTCCCTGATCACCAGGTCATCTTCATTCATCATGAATGAATCAATGCCGTGATTCACTTGCGCATTGGTGATGGAGTTCACGAAGTCGATCTGCTCCAGCATGTCGCCAAACTGAAACGGTCTGGTCTCCGGATTGATATCATCGCCCAAACCTGGTTTGAAGGTATGGTGATCTCCGCTTCTGGTTTTCTTGAGCTTGCCAAAGATTTCTTCGAGGCTGCGTTTCCGGATACCCTGTTCTGTCTTAGGCGTGATTTTGATCTCACCTGTTGCTTTGTTTTCATCGAGATACCCTTTTTCTTTAAGGTCCTGAATGAAATCCCCCATGCCATATTCTTCATTGGTCAGTTGATATTTTTTATCCAACTGCGTCAGCCAGTTCAATGCTTCTGTTGCATCCCCACTGGTGTAGTTCAGCAGCTGCATAAAAAGGTCCATCAACTGCTCAAAAGTTGTTTTGCCAGATGACCTCGGATCAAAATTGGAGAAACGAAAACCCTTCATACCTTGAAGTTAACAATAAACTGAGTTCGCAGTTCGCAGGTCGCAAGTTCGCAAGGGGAAATAAAAAAAGGTGTCTGAATAACCAGACACCTTTTCTCACCCTAAAGCCTCACCCTACTCACTTATTCTGTATGACCCCCGGCAGTTCTGCCGCAGGAGTGGGGTTCTTATATGTTCTTTCGATGTTATCCAGGTATTCCTGCAGGCCAAAGGCCATGCGGATCTCCTGGAACATTCCTTTCTGCCTGTTGTTGAGGTTATCGCCCTTGCCTTCCATCAGTTCCTGAACAGCCTGGCGGAGTTCGGGGACCGACATATCACCGAGGAATGCGTAGTAGCCGAGCTGCTCGGTGAGGTCTTTCCGAACCTTGGTGTTGATCTTTGCAGCCAGTTGCTGATCGCCGGCTTTGTAGGCCGCATCCACCATTTGTGAGCTGACCATATTGTGTTGGTTGCCACGGCTGGTGATGCCATAAGGCACATTGGCATCGTCAACGCCCTTGTCTACTTTCTGGAGCAGTGCCTTGGCCTCGTCTTTACGGCCCTGGGCCGATAAGCCATTGGCTGCTTCTGCATAAGCCTGACGGATGCCATACAGGTGGCGACGGTTCTCTTCATCGAAATAAACCCCTTTGGTCTCTGCATTACCGAAAGCAAACTTGTTCATCATCACATTCTTCGCGAAATCGGTATTCACATTCGCAACCTGTGGCATGGCCACGGGAACCAGTCTGTAGCTTAAACCATCAGCACGCAGGAAGTTATCAAAGCCGATGCCTTGTGAACCAGGCGAGGTGAAATAGATCGGACGCTTCCATTTATTTGCGGCGATGATGTTCAGTACGGCGAGGTCATTTTTCATCAGCAGATCCCTGCCAATTTCAAAACGCATTTCACTCACTATGCTGTCGTTTGCATTCACGGTTCCATTTTGGCGAACCATGTTCACATCCACAGGAACACTAACCCTTTTCACAGGGAAGTAATTCATCGTAGATCCATCCTGCATAGGCAGTTGATTTTTCGGATCATCACTGCCTACAAAATCCTTCATGAGGCTATAGAGATCTACATATGCGTTGGCATCCATGCCAGGCTGTTGATAGAAGCGAATAAAATCACGCTTGGATCCTGCAATTTTAGAAGGCTCCCAAATCACGTCGATCGCATCGCTTTGGTTCACTTTATATCTGAGTTGGTTGATGTACCAATCGATACCCAGCAATGAATAGTTGATCACACGAACGTCCCTGCGGATGCCTTCTACTTCCTGTGCATACCAGAGTGGGTACGTGTCATTATCTCCGAAAGAGACGAGGATGGCATTGGGTGCGCAACTTTCCAGGTAGTCTTTTGCAAGGTCACGCGCCAGTTGCTTCTTGCTGCGGTCATGATCATCCCATTCCTGCGATGCCATCAGCACCGGCACAGCCAACAGGCAGAGCAGGGCAGCGGCATAGTTAGAGCCCTTGTCTCCCAGTAAACGCTGCAGCCATTCCTTCACCTGCATCACACCCAGACCGATCCAGATCGCAAATGCATAGAAGGAACCTACATACGCATAGTCCCGCTCACGAGGTTGGTTACCCGCCTGGTTCAGGTAGAACACAATGGCGAGGCCCGTGAAGAAGAACAACAGGAAGGTTACGAGGAAATCCCGCTGGTCTTTTTTGTATTGATAGAAAAGTCCGATAAGACCCAGGATCAATGGCAAGGCAAACAGTTTATTATTGGCCTTATTGGTCCGGAGGGTTTCAGGCATTTTGTCCTGTTTGCCGAGGAGGGTATTGTCCACAACCGGGATGCCCGTAATGGTGTTGCCATCCCGCACGTTTCCAAATCCCTGCAGGTCATTTTGTTTGCCGATGAAGTTCCAGCCAAAATAGCGGAGATACATCCACCCAATCTGGTAACTCATCGCCCATTTGACGTTATCGGCTTGTGTTGGCTTCTCGCCATCTTCAAGGTTGAGCCATCGTTTATAAAAATCGGCATGGCCTTGATCATTGCTGTGATCCCAGACACGGGGCAGCAGCATCATATCTTCAGGCGCATATTGAGGAACGATGTCATTACCGGTGAATTTATACTTGCCGTCTGCTTTGACATATTTTTTATCGCCATCTGCATACTCTGTTGGCGAAGCTGTGAATACCTGACCGTAGATCAATGGGAAGTCGCCATACTGTTCACGACCAAGATAACCAACGAGCGACATCGGATTGTCTACGTTGAACATGTCTACTGCAGGATCTGCGTTGGAGCGGATCATAGTAGTGACATAGGTGGAGTAGCCGATGAGCATGAAAGCAAAGCACCACATGGCAAGCCTGAGAAAATAAGGATTGCGTTTGAGTGCTTCGTAACCATATTTGGCTCGTGCGAAAGCAGCTGCTACTACCAATGCCAATTTAAAGATGAAGCCTCCGGATGAACCACTGTCGATGAACGGATAAGCAACGGTAAACAGGATGAGGAATAACCAGATACCGAATTTCAACGTTGAGATGGTAGAGGAGTTTGAGATCCGGATACCATACCATATCAACGCCCCGAGCAGCAGGAAGTAGAAAATGAATCCACTGAAGAATGGTAAGCCGAGAGAGTTCACGAAGAAAATATCGAAACTGCCTGCACCTTTCACGGTGTACTGGATCACGGCTTTCTGGGTGATCCCGGTGATGGCACAGCCGATCACGAAGGCCCAGAAAGTACCCCAGGCGGTTACTTTGTAGCGTTTGAAATAATAGACCATAACGATGGCCGGGATGGTCAACAGGTTCAACAAGTGAACGCCGATGGAGAGGCCCATCATGAAGAAGATGAGGATGATCCAACGATCTGCGCCTGGTTCATTGGCACTATGCTCCCATTTCAACATCATCCAGAATACCAGTGCGGTGAACATAGAAGAGAGGGCATATACCTCGCCTTCAACGGCGCTGAACCAGAATGAGTCACTGAAGGTATAGGCCAATGCGCCTACAACGCCGGCTGCCATCACGGTAAAGATCTGTTGGCCGGTGAGTTCATTCGACTCCTTATGATAGATTTTCCTTGCAAAGTGGGTGATGGTCCAGAACAGGAACAGGATGGTAAAGCTGCTGGCCAGGGCGCTCATCACGTTAACCGCTTTAGCGGCTGTGAGGGGGTCATTGCCGAAGACAACGATGAAGATCCTTCCGATCAGGACAAAAAGTGGTGCTCCCGGGGGGTGGGGGATCTGGAGTTTAAAACAGGAGGATACAAATTCTCCACAGTCCCATAGGCTACCACCCGCTTCGGCAGTCATGATATACACAAAAGATGCGATCAACCATACGGCCCAGCCGGTGATGTTATTCAGTTTCTTAAAGCTCATACAGCGTTCAGGATTTTAAAAAGACGGGCAAACCTAAGCTAAAAAAGGCTTTGCTCAAAGTTAAAATGCCGGGTTT
>JBEISY010000227.1:0-4094 GCA_040375175.1 Chitinophagaceae bacterium | reverse complement strand
GAGCAGAAAGTATATGCTGAAAAGCAAACACCACCTAATGACTAAACTCGATAAATGAGGATTCTCTTTCTGTTCATAGGGTGCCTGTACCTTCAGATTGCCCATGCACAGATTTCGATTTCCGGAAAAGTAGTCAGTAATGAATCCGGTGAACCCTTGAGTGGTGCTTCTGTTTATCTAAACAATACTACTATTGGAACTACCACCAACGCTCAGGGCGATTTTGTATTACGCGTTCCCGAACATGGCTTGTTTGAAATCATTGTTAGCTTCGTTTCCTATGAGGTGATCGTGCACGGTGTTACGGTAGCAGACAAAGATCTTCGCTTTGTCTTCAAACTGAATGCAAGGCCCCAGGAAATGCGGAGCATCCTGATCATGAGCGATGAACGCCGGAAGCGCATGATGGATCTTTTCCGAAGCCAGTTCCTAGGGATCACAACACCCGGCTTAAAAAGCACCATCCGTAATGAAAGTGAAGTCTATTTCAGTGCAGGAGACGGGAAGCGGGATGTTTATGCGCATGCTGACAAACCCCTCGAGGTGGTCAACCGGGAACTGGGATACAGGATCTTTTTCGATTTACAGGATTTTTATATCGATGAAGAATCGGGTAGAACTTATTTCGCAGGATTCGCGCGTTATACGGAACTCGACAGCCCCGTTGCCAAGCGATACATCAAGAAACGCAAAGAATACTACTACGGCAGCACCATGCATCTCTTTCATTCCCTCTATGCCGGTGTAGCCGAAGAACAGCAGTTCAGGTTTTTCAAGAAAATGCAGATCTCCAACAACGGGTCCGTCAGACTGGTGAAAAATCCCGTGTCTGCATTTACGCTCGTATACGCTGATTCTGCTACAGGGTAAAAATATTTGTCGTGGGACAACAAGATCACGGTGCAATATTTAAAGAATCCGATTTACAAAAATGCACTGGCACAACAGACCATGGTCTCCGGGAGCTTACCCAAAGGCATTGAGTCAGATCTTACCATGCTGATGAAGCCAGTGGTATTTTCTGAACTCGGACTTCCTGAAACTCCATTGCGGATTGCATATTCCGGGTTCTGGAGTTACGAGAAATTCGGTAATATGCTGCCCATCAATTATAGGCCAGAGCCTTAATCTTTCATAAACAAGGCTCTCAATTCCTGCGCATCATTGGGTTTCATTTTTCCGCCGAGTATCAGCCTTAACTGGCGGCGACGAAGCGCGCCGTCAAACAATTTGTTTTCTTCTTCGGTTTGAGGGATCACAACAGGTACCGGTCTCGGTTTTCGATTAGGATCCAGTGCCACGAAAGTGTAGTATGCTTCGTTGCTCTTGTATTTGTATTGGTGCGTGAAGTCTTCGCCCCAAACCTTCATATGGATCTCCATGGATGTATTGAATGCCCGGGTGACTTTTGCTTCTATGTGCACCACATTACCGAGTTTGATCGGCGATTCGAAAGAGATATTGTCAACTGATGCTGTTACCACGGGCGCATTACAATGCTTACCCGCTGCAAGGGCCGCAGCAATATCCATCCAGTACATCAAACGGCCACCCATCAGGTTACCGTACAGATTGGTATCATTAGGCAGTACCAGTTCGGTCATCACAACGAGGCTGTTTTGAGGATGTCTTCCTTCCATTTGTTTGAATTAAATGATGCATTTTTCGCAACCAGCCAGAAAAGCTTCGTCAATGTCTGCGGCAATCCCAGGCTCATCGGTTACGTGTAAGAAATAGTTATCGTATCTCGCGCCACCTGTTACCGGATCTTCCAATTGTCCAAGCAAACAGGTATCCAGGTCGTAGAAAATAATGTTATCGTGACTCATGGCAAAATGAACTTTTGCAGTAAGTGCAAGCCTGCTTTCCAACATGCCGCCCAGCATACAGGCGATGCCTCTTTCACCGGTAACATCCGCAATCTTTTTAGCTTCAAGAATACCGCCGGATTTTGCCAGCTTGATATTGACATAGTCAATGGCATCTGCGTCCATTAACCTGATAGCGTCATGATGATCAAACACAGACTCATCGGCCATGATCTTTATGGGCGATTGCTTCCTTAGGGCGGGCAACAGCGGATCGAGTTGGTGTGGAATGGGTTGCTCACAATACTGAATATCATATTTACCCAAAGCCTGTAAGGTTTCCAAAGCAGTGTTATAGTCCCAGCCTTGGTTGGCATCAATCCGCAATTGTATCTCAGGTCCAACTGCTTCACGGATCAGCCGGATGCGTTCCAGGTCTTCCTTTCCTTTCTTTCCGAGTTTTACCTTGATGATCTTCACCCCATCGGCAACAAATTCAACCGCTTTTTGCGCCATCATTTCTGGTGTGTCAATACCGATGGTGAGATCGGTCTGGATGGTTTTCTTTTTACCCCCAAGGAATTGGTACAACGGCAGTCCGGCTTTCTTTGCGGCAAGATCATGCAGGGCCAGATCCCAGGCACTCTTGATGGTGCTGTTGAAAGCAATGTATTGATGCAGGGTTTTCAACACACCCTCTATATCCAGTGGATCCATCCCTTTGGTGATCCTCGCAAAATCTTTCGCTACTTCAAAGCAGGTGTTCTGGGTTTCACCCACCAGCATGGGGAAGGCTGAACACTCGCCCATGCCCGTAATGCCTTCATCCGTATGAATGCGAATGAAAATGTTTTGCGTGTAGTAGGATACCTCCGTGGCAATCACAAAAGGCTCCATCTTGATGGTTAATTTGTATATCTCTGTACCTGTGATTTTCATGACAAGTGTAAAGATAGCTAATAGCTAGTAGCTAATAGCTATTGGCTACTTCAAACCAGTTAGAAAACCCTCTGCCGCAGCCAGCAAGTTGTCTTGTTTTTCCTTGCTGAATCGATCAAAGATTCTAACCATCATGCCTAACCGGTGGTTGCCGCCCAGGGTTTCCCGATGCTTATGCACAAAGCGCCAAAAAAGCGCATCCCAGATCCCTTGCCACGGGCCTTTGGGCCATGATCCCATCTTCATCAGGTAGTTGCTGCCACTGATATACGGCTTGGTGGTCATCAGGCCGCCATCGGCATATTGCGTCATGCCATATACATTGGGAACCATCACCCAATCATAGGCATCTACAAACATTTCCATAAACCATCGGTAAACTTCATCGGGGTCAAATTCACAGAGCAACATGAAATTGCCTAAGACCATCAGGCGATTGATATGGTGGGTATATCCATTCCTAAGCACGTGCCTGATCACAATGTCTACGGGTGCAATATTAGTGTTAGCCTGCCAGAACGATGCCGGAATTTTCCTTTGGTATCCAAAATGATTCTTAGTCCTTTGATTGCTACCCTCCAGTTGGTAAATGGCCCTGATAAATTCTCGCCAGCCGATGATCTGGCGGACGAATCCTTCGAGAGAGTTGATGGGTATATTGTTTGAACTCGCATACTTGACAGCGGCATCGAGTATTTCTCTTGGATCAAGCAAGCCGATGTTTAACATGGGAGTAAGTACACTGTGAAAAAGTATATTTTCCGATGGTACCATCGCGTCTTCATAGGGGCCGAAATATCTGAAGCGGTGGATTAGAAAATCCTGCAGCCATTCTTTCGCTGATGCGTGCGTAACAGGATAGGCAAAGGTTGACGCATCACCAGGGTTATTAGGATAGTGTTTTTGAACATATGCAATGGCTTCTTCTACATATTCATTTGTGTGTGCAGCAGGCAGCATAGGGATAGGAATATGGCCCGGGAATTTTTCCCGGTTGTCTGCATCATAGCTCCATTGCCCTCCCTGAGGTTCTTCCTGTTGGTTTACAAGAATCTTAAACCGCTTTCGTTGCCATACATAAAAGTCTGTCTGGAAGTACCTGCGTCTTGAGGAAAAGAACGCAGTGAATTCTTCCTGTGTAGTGATGAAGTTGGGTGAGCGAAGGATGGTTGTTTGTATTTCAGCATGTGCAGCAGAACTGCGGATACGCTTTTCCAGCCAGTTGTCTTCCGTATCCACCCAATACAAATGCCTGACCCCTTGTTGTTGTAGGTAGGGAATGAGTTTCCGGATGTCTGCTTCAGGCATCAACCCATCGATATACATTACTTCATACCCTTGCTGCCG
>JBEISY010000049.1:0-8789 GCA_040375175.1 Chitinophagaceae bacterium | reverse complement strand
TGCTGGATCATATAGTCGTCGTAACCCAATCCAATATCATCATGGCATCTCGTATAGGTGATCCAGCTGGTGCCGTAGGGTTTTTGCAGGATCTCATGTTGTGCAGCCATCATCACCCGGATATCTCCTGTTGCCAGTGCGTCCCACTGCAGGGCCATGTGCGTGGCATTGTAGGCAAAATCACACTCCCGTGCCGTGTATTGATCCGTCCCGAAATATTTCATAATAGCACTCGGTGCTACAATCGCTTCGCCGAGGATGGCCATACCGGGTGTTGCCACTTCCACGCATTGCTTGATGAGCCGAAGCAGGGTATGTGCTTCAGGAAGATTCTGGCAAGTGGTGCCCAGCTGCTTCCAGATAAAGGCCGGTGCATCAATACGAAGGATGTCTACCCCAAGGTTTGCATAAAAGAAAATATTATCCATCATCTCCACCAACACTAACGGGTTCGTATAGTTGAGATCCCATTGGTAGCGATGAAAAACGGTCATCACCCATTTCCCTGTTTCTTCATTATAGGTGAAACTGCCGGGCGCTGCTTCCGGAAAGATCTCCGGCATGTTCTGTTCAAACTGATCTGGCAGGTCCCGGTTATCATACATGTAGAAATAATCCTGGTACTTCGTCTCACCTGCTTTCGCTTTTTCCGCCCATTCATGCCGGTGCGAGGTATGGTTGAGGACGATGTCGATCATTAGATACATGCCCCGCTTCATCATCGCCTTCTGTAAAGCTTTCAGATCTGCCATGTTTCCAAAACGCTTGTCTACCGTTCTGAAATCAGACACCGCATAACCGCCATCACTCTCTCCCTCCGGACTTTCAAACACGGGCATCAGGTGAAGGAAGTTTACACCGAGTTCATCAAAATAAGGCAGTTTATTTTTGAGGCCTTTGAGGTTTCCTGCAAACCGATCTACATACAAACTCATCCCCGCGATCTTACTGCTCAAAAACCAATGCCCCTCTGCTGCCTTCCCCTCATCCCTCACCCTAATATCTTCCCCTCGTTCTTTGTATGCACGGATCATCAGTTGCACCAGATTTGCGAACTGCGACCTGCCATCTGCGACCTGCCCGTACAGTTGTTGATACAAATCATCGATAGCTCCTAGATTGGCCATCAGTCTCACATAAAAGGCATTGTCTTTTCCCGCAATATCTAACCCGGCTTCTACAACGGCCTTGTGTACTCCTGTATGTAACGATCTGTTGTACATGCTATCACCAATGACTAGTGCTAATTGTTAATTGCCAATTGTTAATTGCTAATTACTGACTCAGTGTCCCGCCGGCATTAGCACTTCCCCTACTTCCTCCCCCTCAGCACTAACTTTAGTTCTCATCATCGCGAGTGCTGCAAAGAACAGCAAAATGGATGCAAAGATAATGGCGCGACCAGGATCACTGCCCAGCCAGTTTTTATATATGTATCCAAAGCTCAGGGTTTGCAGGATCATCGGGATTACGATCATCATATTCACAATACCCATGTAGACACCGTAACGATGTTTGGGAATTGCACTCACCACCATAATATAGGGCACACCCATCATACTTGCCCATGCAATCCCGAAACCGATCATCGGAACAAACAATAAATACTTATCGGAGATATGTGGCACCACAGCCAACGCGATGGACGCCATGAACAGGCAGGTGATGTGTACAAATTTTGCGGAGTATTTCCTCGCCAGACCTACCAACGCAAACGCTGACAAGAAAGTCACCACATTGTACCAGCCATTCACGAGACCGGTCCACCCCACCGCTTCTTCATATCCTTTGGGATTGGATTCCGAAGTGATACCCCAAACCGAGGATGCGATGCTATGGGATATAAACTGCCAGTACACAAACATCGCATACCACTGAAACAGATACACAAGCGCAAGCTGCCACAGCAAAGGTGGCATGTCTTTGATGGCGGATGCAATTTCTTTAAATGGCGCAAAAATCCCGCCCTTATGTGCCCGCATGGCATTAAGTTCCTCTTCCGTGGGCGGGATCTCCGGCGTTTTAGAAACGGACCAAAGTACCGAGCCGATGGAACAGATGGCGCCTACAAAGAATGATCCAAACACCCAGTATGGGATTCCAGGACGGCCGTCGTCTGTCAGTGTTGTGCCGGTAATGGTTCTACGGAAAAACTCCAGGGAAAGATTCGCCAGTGTTATCCCCAGCCCCGTAAAAAAACTCTGTGTGAGAAAACCCATCGCCCTTTGCTTGGCCGGCAGTTTATCGGCAATGAAAGCGCGGTAAGGCTCCATTGCTGTATTGTTTCCTGCGTCAAGAATCCAGAGCAGCCCCGCTGCCATCCAAAGTGCTCTACTGAATGGAAAAGCAAACAATGCCAGGCTACACATGATGGCGCCAATCAGAAAATATGGTTTACGCCTGCCCCAACGCGGGCTCCAGGTGCGGTCAGACAACGCGCCGATGATGGGCTGGATCAACAATCCTGTCATGGGTCCTGCCAGGTTCAGCAAGGGCAGTTCCTCCGGTTTGGCATGCAGGAAAGTGTACAAAGGATTAATGGCAGTTTGTTGCAGTCCGAAACTGTATTGGATCCCGAAGAATCCCACGTTCATATTGATGATCTGCCAAAAAGAAAGCTGAGGTTTGGTAAAGGTCATAAACAGCAGTTGGTTGAGGAAATTAATGCTTTTTTGGATTGCGGCGTACATTTGCCCCATGGCAGAAGATTTACACATCATTGAAGGCTCCAAAGAAGAACAGTACCAGCAGATGATCCCACAGATCAAGGGCCTGCTGGAAGGGGAAAAAGACCTGGTGGCCAACCTGGCCAATGTGGCGGCAGCATTGAAAGAACAGTTTTCATGGTGGTGGATCGGATTTTATCTGGTTAAAAATGGTGAACTCGTGCTCGGCCCCTTCCAGGGACCCGTTGCGTGTACGCGTATCCGTAAGGGTCGCGGCGTCTGCGGAACGGCATGGGAAAAAGCGGAAACCCTCATCGTCCCGGACGTTGAAAAATTCCCCGGACATATCGCCTGCAGCAGCCTCTCGCGCTCAGAGATCGTTGTCCCCCTGATCCACAATGGCGAAGTATGGGGGGTTTTGGATGCAGACAGTGAATATCTTGATCATTATGACCTCACGGATAAGCGGTACCTTGAAGAAATTGCTTCATTATTAGCTAATAGCTAATGGTAAATAGTTATTATGTTATTGAGGTTACTAGGCATCATCAGTCTTCTTTGTTCCGGCTCTCTGCTGGCGCAGCGTACCATTTCCATACAAGAACTGGAAGATAAGATCAAAGGCGGTTGGGCCGGACAAACCATTGGGGTTAGTCTTGGAGCTCCGTATGAGTTCAGATTCAACGGTACCTTCATCCAGGACTACCAGCGCCTCACCTGGCGCAAGGGCTATGTGAGAGAATTGATGACGAAGGAACCCGGCATCTACGACGACCTTTACATGGACCTCACATTCGTAGATGTATTTGAACGATATGGTCTGGATGCCCCCACCGATAGTTTTGCAAACGCATTTGCACGCGCTGAGTATCCGCTCTGGCATGCCAACCAGGCCGCACGTTATAATATTCTGCATGGCATCAATGCACCTGCATCCGGTCACTGGAAAACCAATCCGCATGCGGATGATATCGACTTCCAGATTGAGTCCGATTTTGCCGGATTGATGAGTCCGGGCATGCCACAGACCGCAGCAGCCATCTCAGATAAGATCGGTCATATCATGAACTATGGTGACGGCTGGTATGGTGGCGTTTTTGTAAGTACGATGTACACGCAGGCGTTCTTCGAAAAAGATCCTGCTATTGTTGTCAGCAACGCCTTGAAGTCCATTCCTGTTGATACCAAATTCTACGAATGCATCAGCGATGTGATCCGATGGAACAAACAATACCCCAAAGACTGGCGTGACACCTGGATGCAGATCCAGAAGCGCTGGAGCACGGATATGTATTGTCCCGATGGCGTGTTCAGTGCTTTCGACATTGACGCTACCATCAATGCAGCCTATGTGGTGCTGGGCCTTTTATATGGCCGAGGTGATTTTGGACTGAGTATGGAGATCACTACCCGCGCGGGTCAGGATGCGGATTGCAATCCCTCCACGGTAGCAGGCATTTTAGGAACAATGATGGGCTATGCAAAAATTCCCACGATCTGGAAAGAAGGTTTAGATGGTGCAGAAGATCTGCCCTTCAAATACACGAATATCTCTTTGCAAAAAGCTTATCAGCTGGGGCTGAAACATGCGCTGGATAATATCCAACGCAATGGTGGCCAACGCAAGGGTGATCTGGTAACCATTCCCAAACAAAACATTAATGCGGTTGCCTTTGAGCAAGGGTTTGAGGGTCTGAGTAAGGTGAGTGAAATCAAGTTGGAGGGCAGAGAACAACAATTCACTTTTTCTGGAAAAGGTATTGTGATCAAGGGCTATGCATTTAAACCATCAGACAAATCACCTGATCAGGTCATACAAGTTCGGATACAGATAGACGATATGCCCGCAGAAATCATTGAACTACCCACTGCATTCTTACATCGAAGGCATGATGTGTATTGGAACTATTCGCTCAAACCCGGCGAACATAAACTTACCCTTCAGGTGATGAATTCCCAGGAAGGCTATGGCGTCCGTACCCCCTCGGCCCTCATTTACCAATAGCTGAAATAGCTATTAGCTAGTAGCTAATAGCTATTTTAGGAGGTAGGTGATGGTCTTCTCAAACTCCTCTTTAAACAAGTTGTGCCTTGTTCCGGTACCCGGACCTTCAAAGCCACCATGGATCTTTTTTACTTTTCCGTCTTTACCAATAAAGATGGTGGTAGGAAAAGCTTTTATAGGGGTGAGTTGCGGAAGGGTTTTTTCTGTCTTCAATGAATCCGCGCGGGTGACGCCGGTGATCAGCATGGGGTACTGCACATTAAATCGCTGTTGAAATTTCCGAAGGCTTTTGCTGGCGCGTTCGAAGTCTGTTGAATACTCATAAGCCAGCGCAATCATCTCAACACCCCTGCTCTTATTCTTCTGGAAGTAATCACTCAGGAAAGCTGTTTCGTCCATGCAATTGGGACACCATGATCCCATGATCTGGATCACCACTACCTTACCAGCGAATCGTGGATCACTGAGGGAAACCATCTGGCTGTCCAGGTCCGGAAAACGGAACCCGATCCTTTCTTCACCCGGCCTAAGCTGCATGGCAGACAAGGAGGCATCCACTTTCGCATTGGGATTCTTTGTGGCATACCAGGGCTCAAGCCAGGTTGCACTGGAAGCAAATACGCCATTATAGATATTGCCATCGGCCCCAATACTGGCACCAATAAAATACGCGTGGCTGCCATCAAAACAAGAAAGTTGTATGCTATCGCCATTCACTACACCTTCCAGAAATCGATAGTCGCCTGAGGGTGTAATAAACGTGCCGGTCAATTGTTGTCCACGTTGCTCAAATTCAGCTACAGCCGGTCTACTGGTACCATTGGGGCGGATAAAGGTTACGGACCATCGACCGGAAATATTTCCTTTAGGTTTTGTTTCTTTAACTGCGAAACGCACTGCACCAGGTTTGATCACCACGGGCATGACCATAGGCTGTCCGGTAGTACCCTTGATCCACACGCCAGTATAGCCGCCGTCTGCGGATTGCCGCAATCTGAAATCAGATTCAAACAGTGGCATGCTGACAAAAGTTGAATCACCCACACGCCGGATATCGGTTACGCGTATCCGTTCGGTTGCATTCTGGATGGTCCAGACTTCTGCACCGTTGCTCCTGTTGATATCCAGGTTGAATACGATGGGTAACCCATCCTGTCTTTCAAGAACTGCGCGGTACATGGCGCTTTTCGACTGTTGTGCAAGTCCTTGGATCATTGATGTAAGAAATGCGCAGATCATAAATATGGATGGATACCTCATAACGGCAACAAAGGTAAGTGGTTTGTTGCAGCCAATATCGCAGCCATCCATGGATAACAAATCAACCGGATATCACGCCGTTGATTTATTTACCGTGATGAGATGGCCAGTCCCATGCGTTCTGCATAATTGGGTACATAGCCGTCTTTCCGAAGGATGCGGAGCAGATCTTTTTCCAGGCTCACCACCGGGAATTCAATGATGCGACCGAGTTCAACGGTGACGCCTTCGATGATCATCGTTGGCACCCGTATGATCTGCCTTCCATCTTCTTCGTGACCCGGACTTTTTTTATACATGTCGGGTTGATTGGAGACCATGATCATCGTGAGTTGATCCGGCGGAAAACCACAGCAGTCGAGGATCTTGAGCAACCGCGGCACTTCCCGTCTGGAGTCACCGCACCAGGTTCCCATGAACAGGGTGATCTTCTTGTCTTTCAATAAGGGCGCCACAAAAACACAGGTGCCACTATCTACAACATATTGATCATACGAGGTCACAAACCAACTGCGGAAGGGCTCTCTCCACAAGGCTTCGCGGGTACATTCTCCGAGGAGGATGGTTTGTCCTGCCGCATCGGTAAACTGTTGATTGATTTTTTTCTCTTGCGTATAGGCGATACTGGCTGTTCCAAACAGAACAGCGCAGATCATAATGAATTGTTTCATGTATCATGCGTTTGATGGCCCGTTGATGGAGGGCCGATGAATTAAAATGAGGATCGATGAAGACGAACTCAGGCGGCTGGTGGCCTGAATACAGCATTGCCATGTTGGTCTGGCAGGTTCATCTGATATGCGGCATGATATCCGGTTGCGGGTTGTTGAAGGAGACCGATGGAAGCAAAAATTTCGGGCGGCATACTTTCTGTGGAAACGGTTTTGAGGACCGGTGTTTTCACGTCACCTGTTTCACCAGGATTACTGTTGATGGTTTTAAAGATATCATCGCATCCGCAATCTTTCACAGAAGTTTCCATGGTGATCGCGATGGGGCAAAGCACATAGCTTACCATGTTCCCTGTCAGAAGTGCAAGGAACAATAAAAGAAAAACGGCAGAAATGTATTTTCTATTTGCCAACTGATCTAATATACCAATTTACTACCGTTAATTGTTAACTGCTAATTGTTAATTACAAATTGTTAAACATATCAGCCGTCATCTTCTCGAGGTCAAACTCCGGCTTCCAGTTCCAATCACGTCCTGCCACGGAATCATCGATACTCTGTGGCCAGCTGTCTGCGATGGCCTGGCGATAATCCGGTTTGTAATCAATGGTAAAGCCCGGAACATGTTTGGCGATGCAGGCTGCAATTTCCTTGGGGGAGAAACTCATGCCGCTGATATTATATGAGGTGCGCACGGAGATTCGATCTGCCGGCGCTTCCATGAGTTCGATGGTTGCGCGGATGGCATCAGGCATATACATCATTGGCAGGTAGGTGTCTTCTTTCAGGAAGCAGGTATAGTGTTTCTCTTCGAGCGCCTCATGAAAGATTTCAACAGCATAGTCTGTGGTGCCGCCGCCGGGTGCAGATTTATATGAGATCAGTCCGGGATAACGAAGGCTGCGCACATCCAGGCCGTAACGTTGGTTAAAATAGTTACACCAGAACTCACCGGCAAACTTACTGATGCCGTACACGGTGGTGGGCTCGATGACGGTTTTTTGCGGGCAGCTGATCTTGGGACTGGTGGGGCCGAAGACCGCGATACTGCTGGGCCAATACACCTTATGAATCTTTTCTTCCCGGGCAATGTCCAGCACATTCAGCAGTCCGGTCATGTTGAGGTTCCAGGCCAGCGGCGGGTTCTTTTCACCAGTGGCGGAGAGGATGGCGGCCAGAAGATAGATCTGTGTGAAGTTCTGGCGGATGACCTGCACATGCAGCATCTCCTTGTTCATCACATCCATACTTACATAGGGGCCGGTGCCTTTGAGCAAATCATTTTCTTCACGAAGGTCAGACGCCACCACATTGGCGCCGCCATAGATTTTGCGCAGGGCGAGGGTCAGTTCAACACCTATCTGACCGCAGGCACCAATAACGAGGATCCTTTCTTTTATCATATGGGGCAATTCTGGAGCAAAAATAGGGCTTGCGGAAAACATCTATCTTCGCGGCATGGAAACATATCTGAAGGACCTGTTCAAAGGGCAGCACTATGATGAAAAAAATTTCTTCCTGATCGCCGGCCCCTGCGTGGTGGAAAGTGAGGAATTGATCATGGAAGTGGCGGAGAATGTTTCATCGATCTGTAAAAATCTGGGTATCCCTTATGTGCTGAAGGCATCTTACCGTAAAGCAAACCGCACCAGTGGCAGTTCATTTACGGGCTTGGGCGATGAAAAAGCACTGGATATCCTGTCCCGCGCCGGAAAGCATTTCCAACTGCCTACAACAACAGATATCCACGCGCATGAAGAGGCGGCTATGGCAGCCAAATATGTAGATATCCTCCAGATCCCGGCCTTCCTTTGCCGTCAGACGGACCTTTTGCAGGCGGCGGCCGAAACGGGAAAGATCGTGAATGTAAAAAAGGGCCAGTTTGTGAGCGGTGCGGCCATGAAGTTTGCCGTTGAAAAGATCAGAAAAGAAGGTAACGATAAAGTGATCCTGACGGAGCGCGGAAATAGTTTTGGCTACCAGGACCTGGTGGTGGACTACCGAAACATCCCCTGGATGAAAGCCCATGGCGTTCCTGTGGTGATGGACTGCACCCATTCCCTGCAACAACCCAACCAAAGCTCAGGCGTTACGGGCGGCAACCCGGAATTGATCGGGACCATCGCTAAAGCAGCGATCGCTACGGGAGCCGATGGACTTTTTATTGAAACGCACCCCAATCCCGC
>JBEISY010000415.1:0-2368 GCA_040375175.1 Chitinophagaceae bacterium | reverse complement strand
GCTTCAATCATCGCCTTCACCATCTCAGCAGTATTCTGAAAGTGCACGTTGTCGTCTGCTGTTCCGTGTATGATCAGGTAAGCTCCCTTGATGTTCGAAACATAGTTCACCGGTGAGTTTTCATCATATCCAACGTGGTTGTCCTGCGGTTTGCGCAAATACCGTTCTGTGTAAATATTGTCATAGTAACGCCAATTGGTTACAGGAGCTACGGCAATAGCCATTTTGAACACCTCCGGTGATTTGGACAGGCATAAACTGCTCAGGTAACCACCAAAACTCCAACCCCAAATTCCAATGCGGCTTGTGTCTACATAGGAACAGTTTCGGCTGAACCATTGGGCTGCTTCTGCCTGATCTTCCTGTTCCAGTTTCCCCAGCTGCAGGTAGGTGCACTTCTTGAAGGAAGCACCCTTGTGTCCCGTGCCACGGTTATCTACGGAAACAACGATATATCCTTTCTGTGTCAGCATCTGATGCCACAAATAGTTGGCGCCACTCCATCGGTTATTTACCGTATTTGCGCCAGGGCCACCGTACACATGCATCAGTACCGGATATTTCTTCGTGCTGTCAAAATCAGGTGGCAGCATCATCCAGTAATGCAACTCCGTGCCATTGGCAAGGTTCAGTGTTCCGAAGCGCGCCTTTCCCAGATTAAATGAGCTCAGGGTTTCGCTGAGCTTGCGGTTTTGTTCAAGAATTTCTTTCTTCTGCTGACCTAGGGCCACCAGGCTGATTACTTCAGGTTTCGTATAAGTACTATGCCTGTCTACGTAGTATTTATTGCCCGGCAACAGGGTAATGGCGTGATGTCCGGGCTCTGGTGTCAGACAAGTGGCTTTCCTGCCATCGATGCCAATAGAATAAAAATGCGTTTCCAGAGGACTGATCTGATAGGAAGAATAGTAAATCAGACCCTTGTTCTCATCCACGCCATCCAATGACTCCAAGTCCCAGGCGCCTTGTGTTATCGGTTTGCGTTTACCTGTTTTGGTATCGTAAACCCAGATATGTCGATAACCTGATAAATCGCTGGTGAACAGAAATTGGGTGCCATTGGCAAGGAAATACAAGTCATCGGAAATGTCGATGTAGGTATTGCTGATTTCTTCGAGCACCACCTGCCCTGTTCCTGTTTCCGCGTTAAAGTACAGGAGTTCCCAATGGTTCTGGGTCCTGTTCAGGCGCTGCACGGACAGCACCTTGCTGTTCCCGGTCCATTTGATACGGGGCAGGTACTGATCTCGTTCACTCCCGGTTTCACAGCGCATCGAATATCTGAAATTCAGGTTGTATACATATACATCCACTTTGGCATTATCCTCTCCCGCTTTGGGGTATTTCCATTGTGTCCGTTCAGGATACAGGGAACCGTACATATCCATGCCGAATTCCTTCACTGCTGATTCATCAAATCGGTAATAGGCGATGAAAGATCCGTCAGGGCTCCATTCAAAACCCCTGCTCATGCTGAATTCTTCCTCATAGACCCAGTCAACTGCGCCATTAATGATGAAACCCGGTTTGCCATCGTTTGTAATTTGACTCACCGCTCCGGTGCTCAGGTTTTGTATCAACAGATTGTTGTTGTACACAAAGGCCACTTTAGACCCATCGGGGCTTAGTGTTGCATACATCACTTTGTCACGGAAAATCTTCTTGATCACTCCGGTTTGGGGATAGAATACATAGAACTCCGATTTTGAAGAATTTCGGTAAATCTGTTCCGATGCTGCAGAAATCAACAGCACCTGCTCATCTTTACTAAAGGTATAATCTTCCGCATTGATGGTTTTGCCTTCGAAGATGAGCCTGGAGAAATCCGCGATCAGGGTTGGCGTGTCTTTCTCACCTGAAGGGATATAGGGAACAGCCATCAGGCGATTCTCTATAAATTTAGCGTAATGAAGCCCGTCCTTCATGCCCTGAAAACCGGCAAATGAAGCAGTCCTGAAGGTTCCCTTATTCCAGATGTCTTCCAGTGTAATGTTTTTCTGTGCCCAGGCGGGTGCCAGGAGGCAGAGCAAACCCATTCCGGCGATGATTCTTTTGTTCATGGATGTTTCCTCAATTGAATTAACGCTGAACCCTGCGAAGGTCTACCCGTGTTCTTGGTTGAATAACCAATGGCACCAACTCTTCCGTAACCACACTTTCGTCCAGTCCGAACCATTTTTCCGGACTTCCGGTAATTCCTTTCAGGGCCATATAGGTGTTCATTACAAACTGATCGGCTACAGGAAGTTCATTCTCTACGCTCAGTTCTTCTTCAATAATAACAAAGCGAAAATCGCCGATGTAGTTCGGATCATTGAAGGCGTGGTAATGAGGATCTAGTTTGATTTCACCTTTTTGCACCATCTCT
>JBEISY010000017.1:0-12359 GCA_040375175.1 Chitinophagaceae bacterium | reverse complement strand
GCGGAAACATATCCACCGGTCTTATCCTCGTCACTTTGTATTTTTCATCCAACAGCTGCAGGTCCCGGGCCTGCGTGGCAGGGTTACAGCTGACGTACACCACCCTCGGCGCCGCAATCTCCAGCAAGGTACGAACCAATTTCTCATGCATGCCCGCCCTGGGAGGATCGGTGATCACCACATCGGGTCTTCCATGCTCTGCAAAAAATGCATCGGTACACACCTCACTCACATCGCCCTGGAAAAAGGATGCGTGGTTCATCCCATTGGTTGCCGCATTGATCTTCGCATCCTCCACCGCTTCACCAATCACTTCTACCCCAATCACTTTCTTCGCCTGATCACTGCAAAATATACCGATGCTTCCCGTACCGCAATATAGATCATACAACACTTCATTACCCGTTAATCCGGCAAACTCGCGCGTGATGCGGTAGAGCTCCAAACCCTGGCCCGTATTGGTTTGAAAGAACGACTTAGGACCGATTTTGAACACATAACGATCCAGCTTCTCCTCGATATATCCTTTTCCATACCAGGTAACCGGTTCAAGATCATGAATAGCATCGTTCACCTTATGATTAACGGTATAGATCAGCGTGGTGATCTGCGGAAATGCAGCCAGCAGTCCATCGAAAATGATCTTCAGCGCTGCTTTATCTTCTTCACCCACCACCAGGTTCACCATTAACTCGCCAGTATTCGCGTAACGGATCACCAGATTTCGTAAAAATCCCTTGTGCGCCCTGATATCGTAAAAACTGAACCCCTCTCTTAGCGCTATCTCCTTCACCTTCTCCCTTATCCCATTAGAAGGATCTTCTTGTAGGTAACAAGTATGGATATCGATGACTTTATCAAACCATTTCGGGATATGATAACCCAGGGCAGGCTGGTTGGATGGACCATTGGCCCTGAACTCAGCGTCCGTAAGGTATTTGCGGCTGGAAAAAGTATACTCCAGCTTATTGCGATAAAACTGCGTTTTGGCCGCGCCGAAGATGGGCTCCATCGGCGGCAGCTCCACTTTTCCAATCCGCCGTAAGTGCTCGGCCACCTCCCTGTTTTTGAATGCCAGCTGCTCTTCATACGGGATCATCTGCCACTTGCATCCTCCGCAAACACCAAAATGCTGGCAGAAAGGCTGCACGCGCTTTTCCGAAGGTTTATGGATCTGCAGCAACTGCCCCTCGGCCCAATCTTTTTTACTCTTTACAATCCGCAGGTCCACAATATCCCCGGGAACGGCACCCTGGATGAAGATCACTTTCCCGTCAACACGCGCCAGGGCCTTCCCCTCCGCCGCATAATCGCTCACCTCCACCTGTGTAAGCACCGTTTGTTTCCTGTTGCGCATCCGGCAAAATTAGCCCGCAGGAAACGAAATGGATTAACAAAATGTGAAATGCTTTTAAATTACTTTTGCGGTAATGACTTCCCTTATGCATCGAAAAACCTTTTTTGCTTTTCTGGGCCTTTTCTTCAGTCTTTCCGTAATTGCCCAAACCGGCTATGAGATCAGGGTTACACTTAAGCCCTTCACCAAAGGTTATCTCTTCCTTGCCCATTAGGATGGACAAAAGCAAGCCCTGGTGGATTCTGTACCCATCAATAAAAATAGCGAAGCCATTTTTTCCGGAAAGGAGAAACTGCCGGGTGGCATCTATATGATCGCCTTCCCTAATAAGGATGGTTATTTTGAATTGGTGATCGATAAGGAACAGCGTTTTTCCGTGTCTGCCGATTCCGCAGACCTGCTGCGGTCCGTGAAGTTCACAGGTTCCAAAGAAAACCAGTTGTTCAAATCCTACCAGGATTTCACTACGGTGGTGGGAGGAGAAATGAATAACCTGCAGAAGTCCTATGCCAAAGCGCCTACCAAAGCTGATTCAGCAAAGATCATGGCGCAGCTGAAAGACAAGAATCTGCAATTGAAAAACTATCGGCAGGATTTCATCAAAACCCATCCTGACCATTTGCTGTCTACCGTATTCAACCTGCTCAACGAACCCGTGATCCCCGAGACTTTGAAAGACTCGGCACTCATCTATCAATACTACAAATCGCATTATTGGGATGGTATAAATATGAGCGATGAGCGGTTGCTTCGCACGCCCGTGTTCCAGCCCAAGTTCAACCGGTATTTCGATGAAGTGCTCCCACAGCAAGCAGATTCACTGATCCTTGAAGTGGATGAAATGATGTTTGCGGCCCGCGGCAGCAAAGACATGCGGCAGTATATGTTGGCAACGCTCACAGAGAAATACGTGAACCCAAAATACATGGGGCAGGATGCCGTTTTTGTACACCTCTTCCAGAAATACTTCATCGCAGGAGAGGCCGATGCCTGGATGACGGAGAAATACAAGAAATTCATTTTTGACCGCGGGTACAGCCTGATGGCCAATGTGGTGGGAGAAAAAGGTGCCAACCTGAACATGGTGGATACGGCAGGGAAAAAGACTAACCTCTACGATGTAAAAAGCACATACACGGTGGTTTGTTTCTGGGATCCCACCTGCAGCCATTGCCAGGTGGAAGTGCCTAAGCTGGATTCCTTCTTCCATGCCAAATGGAAGGCTATGGGTGTCAGGATCTATGGGGTGATGACCGATGGGGGAAAAGACAAGTGGCTGGCTTTCATCAAAGAACACAATTTGAAAGACTGGATACACGTTTACCAAACCAAGGAAATGAAGGATGCTGAAATAAAGGCCAGCCAGCCGGGCTTCAGGCAATTGTATGACGTGTACCAGACGCCGATGCTATATCTGCTTGACGCTGACAAAAAAATCCTGGCAAAAAAACTGAGCTACGATCAACTCAATGATTTCCTCGATCATAAAACGAAGTCATCAGGCACTAAATAATCCATGAGAACCATACTGATCCTTACCTGCATACTCTTGTTTACCTGTGCAGCGCAGGCACAAACCTTATTCACTTACGGTAACCAACAGGTGAGTGCCGATGAGTTCATCCGGGCATTTAAAAAAAATGTGGAGCCGGGAACCATCACGGAAGCCTCTGTACGCAATTACCTGGATCTGTATACCCGTTTTAAACTGAAGGTGCAGGATGCTTACAACATGAAGCTTGACACCCTCGTCAACAAACAGGAAGATATTGCCGCTTTCAGGACACAGATCGAGGACCAATTCATGTATGACTCCCTGCTGTATGCTAAAATGATGCAGGAAGCCAAACAGCGCGCCACCAAGGAACTCCGCCTATCCCCTATCTTCATGCCTAGTATTGACGAATGTACTGACTCCCCCCCCAATGATGTAATGATAACCGCAGCCGATCGGGAAAAAGCAAAAGCAAAAGCCGCAAAAGCGTATGAGCAATTGACTGCGGGTGAGGACTTTGGTAAAGTGGCAGTGGAATATTCTTCCGATACTTCGGTTAGACATACCCGTGGTGATCTTGGATATATTACCGTCTTCACACTTCCTTATACGCTGGAGAACGAAGCTTATGCATTGGCAACGAATGGGATCTCCAGGCCATTTACATCAGACAAAGGGTATCATATTTTTAAACAAACCGGCGAGCGGCCGGCAACCGGAACGATCCAGGCACAACAGATCCTTATCGCTTATGATCCGGAAGGTGGTGCGATGGCAAAGCTGGCGGCAAAGCAAAAGATCGATTCCCTCTATCGGGCCTTGTTGAAGGGTGCATCCTTTGAAACGCTCGCCCGTGCATTCAGTTATGATGCTGCAACCGCACCCAATGGCGGATTCCTTCCAGACTGGTCTATTGGCACATATGATCCGGTATTTGAAGAAAAACTGGCTGCACTTAACAAAGACGGCGAAATTGCACCTCCTTTTGAAACCGCAATTGGATTTCATATTGTTAAACGTATCCGGCAAACACTTCCTAATGCGAATAGTTACCAGGGCGATACATGGAGCGCCGCACTCGCAAAAGATGCCAGGGGCGCTATCCCGAAAAAGTTATTTGCGCAAAAAACGGTACCGATAACCGGACTAAAAGTTACTGTTTCAGATCTTAATGAACTTTTCCGTTACACAGATAGTTCAATCAGCGGGAAAAAAGCATTCTCGAGTGTTATCAACGAAAAGACTGTTCTGTTAAAATTTGCGGATAAAGCAATCAGCACTTCTGAATGGATCAGTTTTGCCCAACCGCGCATACGTCACCACACTAAGGACGAATACACGTCTGTATGGAATGACTTTAAAATCAGCAGCAGTGCGGACTACTACCGTGAGCACATGGCAACATACAATACTGCTTTCCATGTGCAGATCACCGAATTCATGGAAGGCAATATGTTGTTTGAAGTGATGGAAAGGGAGGTTTGGAGCAAAGCTGCTTCAGATACTGCCGAACTGCATAGTTACTACAACAGCAATAAGTCAAAATATCAATGGGGCAAAAGCGCTGACGTGATCATAATCTCTGCATCGGATTCCCTAACGGCCTTAAATGCAAGAAAAGCTATCCTTCAAGATCCAGGCAGTTGGCGTCAGTTGATGGAATCTTCTGGTGGCAACATCATGGCAGACAGCAGCAGGATGGAATGGAAACTCATTCAACCTGAAAATGTACCCATGAAAAGCAACACAGCCACAACGGTAACGGTTAGCCGGGATGATCAATCAGCCACCTTCGCCTATATCCTGAAGACCTATCCAAAGCCCTCACCTAAAAGTTTTGATGAGGCAAGGGTACAGGTGGTGAACGACTACCAGCTGGTGCTGGAAGAAAGGTGGATCGATGGGTTGCGCAAACAATATCCGGTGGTGGTGAACAATGCCACCTTTGCACAGGTGCTGGATACCCTTCAGCATTAAATTACCTGAAGTACCGCTTCCCTGATCACACGTGGCTTGCCGAGCGTATAGTAGTGAAGGACGGGGACACCTGCCCTCTTCAATTCACGAGACTGTTCCACCAGCCATTCCACGCCTACCTTTTCCACATCAGCATCGGCCTTGCATTTCATGATCTCCAGGCTAAGTTCAGTAGGGATATCCACATGGAAAGTTCGCGGGATCACTGCCAGCTGTTTCTTGTTGGTGATCGGCTTCAGTCCCGGAATGATAGGAATATTGACCCCGGCATCCCGGCATCCTTTAACAAACTCAAAGTATTTTTTATTGTCGAAGAACATCTGCGTCACAATATATTCTGCGCCAGCATCCACTTTGGCTTTTACATAGGCCAGATCCGTCTGCAGATTAGGGGCCTCAAAGTGTTTCTCCGGGTATCCTGCCACACCTATGCAGAAATTGGTACGGAAGCCTTCACGAATATCATCTTCCAGATATACACCATGATTGAGATCCATCACCTGCTTGAGCAGATCAATCGCGTATGCGTTGCCGTTAGCCTCGGGTTCAAAGAAAGTTTCGTTCTTGGCGGCATCGCCACGGAGCACCAGCACATTGTCTACACCGAGGAAATGAAGATCGATGAGGGCATCTTCTGTTTCGCGCTTGTTGAAGCCGCCGCAGATGAGGTGGGGTACGGTATCAATATGATAGTGGTTCATGAGGGCCGCGCAGATACCAACGGTACCGGGACGTTTACGTACTTCCACTTTTTCAAAGGAGCCATCGGCCCTTTTTTTGAACACCTGCTCGCTGCGGTGGTAGGTTACATTAATGAACGAAGGCTTGAACTCCATTAGGGGGTCAAGGTGGTCATATATGGATTGAATACTTTTGCCCTTCAAAGGGGGCAGGATCTCAAAAGAGATCAGGGTGTCTTTTGCCTGCTGGATATGCTCAATTACTTTCATGTGTAGATAACTTCCTTATAAACTGGGTGCAAAGTAACTTAGAAAAGCCGTGAGCAGCAAATCTGTTAAAGGATGGGGAAGAGGGGGAATTGCAGGCAGAGTTCTGTATTTTTGTTCCATAACGCATGAGTCTTATAATACACACGCATGACCTGGTGAAGGTTTACCGCAACAGAACCGTGGTCAACAAGGTTTCCGTCAACGTTAAACAGGGCGAAATTGTGGGTCTTCTCGGCCCCAACGGGGCTGGTAAGACTACTTCCTTTTATATGGTGGTTGGGCTGATCAAGCCTGATGAGGGCGAGGTGTACCTCAATGAAGAGAAAATCACCTCCCTGCCCATGTACAAGCGGGCGCAGATGGGCATTGGCTACCTGCCTCAGGAGGCGTCTGTCTTCCGCAAGTTGACGGTAGAGGACAATATCATGTCAGTACTGGAAATGACCAATCTCTCCCGCAAAGACCGCAAAGACAAGGTGGAAGAGCTCCTGAACGAGTTCCGCCTTACCCATGTCCGCAAGAACAATGGAGACTCCCTGAGTGGCGGCGAACGCAGGCGGACAGAGATCGCGCGGGCCCTGGCCGTTAATCCCAGCTTCATCCTGCTGGATGAACCTTTTGCGGGTGTGGATCCCATTGCTGTGGAGGATATCCAGACGGTGGTTGCCCGCCTTAAATACAAGAACATCGGCATCCTGATCACGGACCATAACGTAAACGAAACACTGTCTATCTGCGACAGGGCCTATCTCCTTATAGAAGGCAAGATCTTCAAGCATGGCACTGCCGAAGAACTTGCCGAAGACGAGCAGGTACGCCGCCTCTATCTCGGCCGCAACTTCGAGCTGAAGCGGAAGGACTATCTGCACGAGGAAGCGAAGAATAGGGGGAGTGTTTAGGGGGAGTGTTTAGGGAGAGTGTTTAGGGAGGGTTTAGGCGTAGCCTTTCCCCTAACTCCTACCCCTAACTCCTACCCCTAACTCCTATCCCTATCTTTTCCTATCTTGCTCAGCATGAGGCTCCTCTCACCCGCCATATCAAGATTGGCACGCATGCGAATGTGGCGCATTGAAGGCTGGAAGCAAAATCCCGTTGCCGCGCAAAGGGAAGTGCTGCAGGACCTGGTGACCTCTGCGCAATACACTGAGTTTGGCCGGAAATACCAGTTCTCATCTTTATACAATATCCACTCCTTCAAAAAGGCGATCCCCATTCATGAGTATGACGACCTGAAGCCCTACATTCTCCGCCTGATGGAAGGAGAGCAGAATCTGTTGTGGAATACTCCCATCAACTGGTTCGCCAAAAGCAGTGGCACCACCTCAGACAAATCAAAGTTCATCCCTGTCAGCAATGAAAGTCTTGAAGACGGCCATTACAGGGCTGCGAAAGACGTGCTGACCATGTATTATAATTACAACCCCTTTTCTGACCTCCTCACGGGTAAGGGTCTCGTGATTGGCGGGAGCCATACTGTCAACCGCCTCAATGATGAAACCCACTACGGGGATCTCAGCGCTGTATTGTTGCAGAACACACCTTTCTGGGGATCCTGGATCAGGACACCGGAGTTGAGCATCGCGCTGATGGATGAATGGGAATCAAAGATCGAAAAGCTTGCACAACATACCATCCATGAAAATGTGACGTCGATATCCGGTGTGCCCACCTGGACCCTCGTACTGCTGCGGCGCATCCTTGAAATCACTGGCAAATCAAACATTGCGGAAGTATGGCCCCAACTGGAACTGTACCTGCATGGAGGTGTTTCGTTTGTGCCTTACCGTGAGCACTTCGAAAAACTGATGGGGAAGAAAATGAACTTCCTGGAGATGTACAATGCCAGTGAAGGATTCTTTGCTGCCCAAGACAGCCCTGAATCCGATGGCATGTTGTTGTTTACGGACCATGGCATTTTTATGGAATTCATGCCCCTGGAAGAATATGGCAAGGAAGATCCCCTCACCATCGGTCTGCAGGATGTTGAGGTCGGCAAGCACTATGCACTGGTCATCAGTACCAATGGGGGCCTATGGCGTTATTGCGTGGGAGATACCATTCAGTTCACTTCTTTGCAACCCTTCAGGATCAAGGTGAGTGGAAGGGTAAAACATTTCATCAACGCGTTTGGCGAAGAGCTGATGGTAGAAAACGCGGACCGTGCCATCGCTATTGCCTGTGAGCAGACCGGAGCAGTGGTTAATGACTATTCCGCCGCACCGATCTATTTCGGGGATCAATCCAATGGCGGACATGAATGGCTGATCGAGTTTGAGCAAAGGCCGGAACAACTGGATCATTTTACGTATGAGCTTGACCATGCCCTCAAATCGCTGAACAGCGACTACGAAGCAAAACGGCATAAAGACATCGCGCTGCGCATGCCCATCATTCATGCCTTGCAAAAAGGTGACTTTGCTAAATGGCTGAAGCAAAAAGGCAAGCTCGGCGGTCAACACAAAATTCCAAGGCTCAGCAATGAGCGCTCCTATATTGAAGAAATTCTACAGCTGATCAACCTATGAGCATTTCGGACAGCCTGAAAAAGTATAAGCTGCTTCACTGGCTTTATAACCTCTTCAACAGCAGCAAACTCGCGCACAATAGGGAAGCCTATCGCAAGTACAACATCGAAAAGAAACTTTTTTCTTCGATCTCGAGTAAAGACTTTCCAGACAAAACCTCTACCGCCTGGCTTGATGTTGGAGATGCAGAACAGCTCTTACAAAACCATCCTGGCCTGAATGCTTTTCCTGACGCTATCCGGAAGGCGCTTACACAGTGGACCGCACGCGGATATCTTACATGGGATCATTTCCTGGACGAACAAACAACAAACCAGATCAACAGTGACGTTGAACGGTTGGTAGAAACCGAAGGACTAAGTTTTACGCACGATAATAAACTACCCTTCCTGATGAAAAAAAGCGCGAGCATCCGGGCTGTTGCACATGATCCAAGACTGTTGCAGTTGCTTTCGTTTGTCCTCGGCAAGGAAGTGGTTCCCTTCCAGACTCTCAATTTCATCAAAGGAAGTGGACAACGCGCACATTCTGATTCCATTCATATGACCACTTATCCTTTGGGGTATCTGATCGCCGTGTGGATCGCATTGGAAGACATTCACGAAGATGCTGGTCCATTATATTACTATCCCGGATCACACCGCCTGCCGTATTTGTTGAATGACGACTTCGGCAATATTTCAACAGCATGGAAACTGGGTCAAAAAGATTACAAGGACTACGAAGACGTGATTGAGGATCTGATCAGCAAGGAAAATATGCAGAAGCAACATTTCCAGGCAAAGAAGGGGGACATGCTCATCTGGCATGCCAACCTTTTACATGGGGGCGAGCCGATCCTTAATCCCGCAATCACTCGGAAAAGCATGGTGATCCACTACTATGCAAAAGCTGTGGTCAAGTACCATGAGATCACGGAAAGGCCAGCGATTTTATGAACCATCCTCTTGATGGGTCATTATCCTTATTTTTGCCGCAAACCAACATATGAAATTACTTGCCGGAAAAACCGCCATCGTAACAGGAGCAGCCCGTGGAATTGGTGAAGCCATTGCATTGAAATTTGCAGAACATGGCGCAAATGTAGCCTTCACATATGTCAGTGACAGCAGTGCAGAAAAAGCAAAGGCCCTTGCTGAGAAAATGGAAGCAATGGGTGTTAAGGCAAAGGCTTACCAAAGCAATGCCGGCGATTTTGCGCAGTGCGAACAACTTGTTAACGATGTATTAGCCACCTTCGGGTCACTGGACATCTGCGTCAACAACGCCGGCATTTCAAAAGATAACCTGCTCCTGCGCGTAACACCGGAACAGTGGGATGAGGTGATGGACATCAACCTGAAAAGTGTTTTCAATATGACCAAACTGGTGATGCGGCCCATGATGAAGTCCAAAAAAGGCTCCATCATCAATATGAGTTCCATCATTGGCATCAGGGGAAATGGCGGGCAAACGAGTTATGCGGCCAGTAAGGCCGGCATCATCGGCTTCACCAAGTCTGTGGCACATGAACTGGGCAGCAGGAACATCCGCTGCAATGCCATAGCACCCGGTTTTATCGAAACAGACATGACCCATTATTTGAAAGACGGGGAAGCCTCAAAAGCATTTCTCGAGAAGATCCCGCTGGGAAGATTCGGCTCCGCATCAGAAGTTGCTGACGCCACCCTTTTCCTGGCATCAGACATGAGCTCATACATCACCGGGCAGGTGATCAGTACCTGTGGCGGCCTAAATATTTAACGGAAAATAGCTATAAGCTAATAGCTAATAGCTATTTTTAGGGTATGGGTAGGAAGGAAATCATTGCGGTATTTTTAATGCTGATCTTCAGCATCCCGCTCTTGCCCATTGCCCAGGTTGGCAATCTGCTCAGCTCCAACCAACTTCAGGAAGAGATCGTCCACTCAACCCTTGGAAAAGAAGTGCTGAACCAAGAAAATGATCTGATCCATCAGTTGGTGCAGCTTTCTGACATCAGTGTGCAGCCCCTGGGCGTCTGCCTCAATGAGCATATCCTGTCCAGGCAGGCTGATGACATCAATACACCTCCCCCCAACATGCAAGATTTTTCAGCTACCCTTTTTCCATCATAAAAATCTTACATGAAAAGAAATGTGCAGTCGATAGGGTATGATCTATCGGCCTCCATCGTTGTGCTGCTTGTTGCACTTCCCCTTTGCCTTGGCATTGCGCTTGCCTCCAAAGCCCCCTTGTTTTCCGGCATCATCGCAGGTGTGGTGGGTGGTATTGTTATCGGGATACTCAGCGGGTCTCCGCTCAGTGTTAGTGGCCCTGCGGCAGGCTTAGCCGTTATCGTTGCAGGGGCCATAACCAGTCTGCCAAGTTTTGAAGCCTTTCTTTTGGCCGTTGTACTGGCTGGGTTAATGCAACTTGCTTTCGGTTTTTTGAAAGCCGGCGTAATTGGAGACTATGTGCCCAACTCAGTAGTTAAAGGTATGTTGGCGGCAATAGGACTGAACTTAATTTTAAAACAGTTCCCACATCTGGTTGGATATGATAAGGGAAGTTTTGAAGGCGATGAAAGTTTTGTTAGCGGGGATGAGAATACTTTCAGTGCAATTTATCATTCACTTCAATCCTTCACGCCTGCCGCAATTCTCATAGGGGGAATCTCACTGCTGATTCTCATTTTTTGGGAAACAAAGGCCATGAAAAAAATATCATTCATGCGTTTTGTTCCAGGCCCTTTGATTGTTGTGATCATTGGAACGATCATCAATGAATATTTGAAAACCAGTAATTCTGCATTGGCTTTGAAACCGGAGCATCTCGTTGAACTCCCGGTGGCCAATAATGGTAAAGAGTTTATAGGGTTTCTGTCAGCTCCGGATTTTAGTTTTCTGAATAGCTTCACTATATGGAAAATTGCCTTTACCCTCGCCATTGTAGCCAGCCTTGAAACCCTGCTGGGTATTGAGGCTGTTGACAAGCTCGATCCCTATAAACGCATTTCGCCCACCAACAGAGAACTGAAGGCCCAGGGTGTTGGCAATATCGTTTCGGGGTTGCTGGGTGGTATTCCCCTGACATCGGTCATCGTGAGAAGTTCTGCCAATGTGAACTCCGGAGCCAGAACAAAACTATCTACGATCTTTCATGGTGTGCTGTTGCTCCTTTGCGTGATCCTCATTCCAACATTCCTGAACCTGATCCCTTTGTCGGCCCTCGCTGCCATCCTGATCTTCACGGGTTATAAACTGGTGAAAATCCCCCTGATCAAAGAATTCTACCATAAAGGCTGGGATCAGTTTATTCCTTTTATCGTAACCATTGTTGCCATTCTCCTGACAGACCTGTTGATCGGTATTGTTGTGGGCATCCTGGTTGGTTTGTTCTTCATGGTGAGAAGTAATTTCCGCTCTTCCGTCCTGGTGGTAAATGATCAGAACAACTACATGGTAAGGTTGCTTAAAGATGTATCTTTCCTAAACAAACCCATCGTCAAACGAAAACTGGACGAGGTGCCTAAAGACGCGTATTTAATCATTGATGCATCCCGTGCAGAATTCATCGACAAAGACATCATTGACACCATTAATGAATTCCTGGCCCATGCCTATTTGAAAAACATCCAGGTTGAACTGAAAAAAAATCCGAATAACCCTGTACACGCATTATTTCATTCGCCGGCTTCAAGATCTGAACCGGCATAAAAAACGGATATGAGAAATTACGATAGACTGTTACTGGAAAATAAAGCCTGGGCCGCTGAAAAATTGCAGGATGATCCGGAATACTTCAGCAGGCTTGCCCATTTGCAAACGCCTGAGTTCCTCTGGATCGGGTGCTCTGATTCAAGGGTACCTGCCAACGAGATCACCGGCACCCATCCGGGTGAGATCTTTGTGCATCGCAATATTGCCAACATGGTGGTGCATACAGATTTGAATATGCTTTCGGTTTTACAATATGCAGTGGAGGTGTTAAAGGTCAAACATGTAATTGTATGCGGACATTACGGGTGCGGCGGTGTGAAAGCGGCAATGGGAAACCATTCCTTCGGCATCATCAACAAATGGCTAAGAAACATT
>JBEISY010000353.1:0-2965 GCA_040375175.1 Chitinophagaceae bacterium | reverse complement strand
TTGACAGAGTTTATTACCGGCACGCAACCTGACCGACAGAATTTTCCCAGACGCAACAGGATTGTTGCGGGGATTTGTGAAGCAGTGCTGGTGGTGGAAACCGATATCAAAGGCGGCAGTATGATCACGGCGGAACTGGCCAATGATTACAACAGGGAAGTGTTTGCCATTCCCGGAAAGATCGGCGATGAAAAAAGCCAGGGGTGCAATTACCTGATCCGCGAAAACAGGGCCAGGCTCACCATGCATCCACATGATGTATTGCAATGCCTGAACTGGGACCTGCCTCCTGTTAATGCAATTCCGAATACAAATTTATTCACAGCGGTTGACCCGGATCAACAGTTGTTGCTCGGCCTGTTTCCGGGTGGGGAGCCAATCCACATCGACCAGCTGATGGGCCTTTCCGGTCTTCCTTACAGCAGGTTTTCCGCGGCATTGATTGGACTTGAGTTAGACCAGAAACTGATCCAATTGCCGGGCAAGAGATACCAGCTGAATCGGATGGTGCAGGGGCAAAATTTGCTTCGTATATAGGCCGCGCCGTATCTTTGCACATGGCAACAAACATCAACTCCCCCAAGGACAAGTTTCCCAACAAATTTTTCGGTGAAGGTTTAACGTTTGACGATGTACTGCTTGTACCCGCGTATTCGCAGGTCCTGCCCCGTGAAGTCAATATCACATCCCGCCTCACCAAAAACATCACCCTGAATATCCCGTTCATTTCCGCTGCCATGGATACTGTAACGGAAGCTTCATTGGCTATTGCCCTCGCAAGGCAAGGCGGTGTGGGCATACTGCATAAGAATATGTCGATAGAGCGCCAGGCCGAACAGGTGCGCAAGGTCAAAAGATCTGAAAGCGGACTGATCCTTGACCCCGTGACCCTTCGTGAAGATGCCACCATTGGGGACGCATTGCGGTTGATGAAAGAAAACAAGATCGGCGGCATTCCCATTGTGGATGCAAAAAATAAACTGGTAGGTATTCTTACCAATCGTGACCTGCGATTTGAAAGAAGCCCAAGTAAGAAAGTACGGGAAGTGATGACCAGCGAAAACCTGATCACCGCACCGGAAGGTACTGACTTCAAGAAAGCAGAAAAGATCCTGCAGAAATTTAAGATCGAAAAGTTGCCTGTAGTAAATAAGAGCGGAAAGCTCATCGGTCTCATCACCTATCGCGACATCCTTCAATTGCATAGTTACCCCAATGCCGTGAAAGATGGATTTGGCAGATTACTTGCGGGCGCCGCACTGGGTATTACAGGCGATATGCTTGATCGTGCCGCAGCACTGCAACATATTGGTGTGGATGTGGTTTGTTTAGACAGTGCGCATGGGCATTCTAAAGGAGTAATTGATGCGTTGAAATCTGTGAAGAAAAACTTTCCGAAACTCGAAGTGATCGCTGGAAATATCGGGACAGCTGCAGGTGCGAAAGCACTGGCAGAAGCCGGCGCCGATGGGGTGAAGGTGGGTATTGGTCCCGGCTCCATCTGTACTACCCGTATTGTTGCGGGTGCAGGCGTTCCGCAGATCACTGCGGTGATGGAAGCTGCATCGGCACTCAAAAAATTCAACGTTCCCCTCATTGCAGATGGTGGCATCAGATATACCGGTGATGTGGTGAAGGCATTGGTGGCCGGCGCAAGTACGGTGATGATGGGATCCGTGTTTGCGGGTGTGGAAGAAAGTCCGGGTGAAACCATCATCTATGAGGGCCGTAAGTTCAAACAGTATCGCGGGATGGGTTCCATCGGTGCCATGCAAAAAGGCAGCGGGGACAGGTATTTCCAGGATGTGGAAGACGATATCAAAAAACTTGTACCGGAGGGTATTGAAGGCCGGGTGGCGTATAAAGGGTATCTGAGTGAGGTGATTGCACAGTACATCGGTGGGTTACGTGCAGGGATGGGTTATTGCGGCGCGCCTGACATTGCTAACCTGCAAGACAAAGCGCAGTTTGTGCGGATCACCAATGCGGGGATGAAAGAGTCTCATGCGCATGATGTAGATATTACTAAAGAGGCACCTAATTATTCAAGATAGCTTGAGGAGGTCGCAGGAGCAGGTCGCAGGTCGCAAAGTTCGCCGGTTTATGATGAGAAATCTTTTAGTCATAGTCTTAATACTCACCCTGTACACTCACCCTACGAGGGCGCAGGATACCTGTGCTCTCAGGATCAGCCTGCTCACCTGTACGCCGGGATCGGAACTGTATTCCATTTTTGGGCATAGTGCGCTGCGGGTGATAGATCAATCAACCGGAACGGATGCCGTATATAACTACGGCACCTTTGATTTTGGGGACCCCAATTTCTATAGCAAGTTCGTAAGGGGTAAATTATTATACGCGCTTGACAGGGAGGCCTTTCCAAATTTTATTTACGGTTACAGGTTGGAGAACAGGGGTATTGTGGAGCAGGTGATCAACCTGAGCTGTGAGAAGAAAAGGGATATCCAAAGATTTGTGGAAAACAACCTGCGGGAAGAGAATCGATATTATAAATACGATTTCCTGTATGACAATTGCACCACTCGATTAAGAGACATCTTTCAACCATACACCTCAAATATCAAGCCCATTGAAAGTGCGAAAGGCATGACCTTCCGCAATGGGATCCATAGTTATTTGAATAAAGGGCAAATGCACTGGAGCAAGCTGGGCATCGATCTTTTGCTGGGGGCGCGGATAGATAAAAAAATGACCAATGACCAGGCCATGTTCCTCCCGGAATTTCTGGAAGCTGGTATGGATGGCGCAAGCACACCCAATGGCAACAGTGTACTGGAGAAAAAAACGGTGGTGACGCGCACTGAAGAGATAGCATCAGGATCCGGATGGCTGACGCCTATGGCTTTGTTTTCAATACTTGCGGTGGTGATCATGGCGTTGAGTTTTGTAAAGTATCCGGCCATTCAAAAAAGCCTGCGTGTGTTTGACCGCACGATGTTTTTCA
>JBEISY010000069.1:0-7662 GCA_040375175.1 Chitinophagaceae bacterium | reverse complement strand
GGCTTGGCATTGCCATGTTCCATGCCGTAAACGCCCTTGTAGCCCTTGGAGGCAATATGGCTGAAAATATTCTTGTAGTTCATCTCCCCTGTAGTAGGCTCTTTCCTGCCGGGATTATCGCCGATCTGGAAATAGCTGATCTCATCCCATACCTGGTTGATATTGGCGATGATATTGCCTTCATTGCGTTGCATGTGATACATGTCAAAAAGGATCTTACAAGATGGACTATTCACCGCCTTACAGATCATATAAGTCTGGTGAGAATGCCGAAGAAAAAGGTCAGGGTTATCACTGAGCGGCTCCAGTACCATCACCAGCTTACCTTTCTCGAGGATCTCTGATCCCTTCTTCAACGCCGTAATCACATTTGCCGTTTGCACATCGTGTGGAAGGCTGCGCTCGTAGTTACCTGGCACTACTGTGGCATGCGTGGCATTGCAACGCTTGGCTACCTCCAGTGCGCGTCTACAATCGGTCATCATTTTATCGGTCCACTCCTGCTTGCCGGTGCAGAGTGATGTTTTCCAATGCCATGCATCGGAAGTGATCACAAATACGCCCATCGTCATACCCAGTTTTGCGAGGGTCTCTCCTGTTTTAGATTGCACCTCCGGCGTCCGGTCCATCATACCATTGTCTTCAATGGCGCGGAATCCCATATCATGTGCAAACTTGATCTGGTCAATGAAATCTTTTCCGGCGCTGTTCGCAAACATGCCATCGTGCGTGCCAAATAGCAACTTGAATGGTTTATCGGCTTGTTGTTCAGTTGCTTGTGTTACGGAAGAAGACACTACTGCCGCGCCAGAGGCAAGGATGCTGTTGCGAAGGAAGTTTCTGCGTTTCATGCCGTCAATTTAACGAGTTATTCGTACATTCCGAACCCATATCTGCCGATTATGCGCCGATGGCTTTCCATGTTGTTATCCTTGTCCATGCTTGAAACGTCTGCGCAAACGGATACTTCACTGGCACCCATCACGCTCAAGATTCCTGGCTCTACACTGGAGTACAAAATGGTGGTTATCCCCGGCGGTGCGTTTACCATGGGAAGCCCAACCACTCAAAAAGGCCGCAAGCCGGATGAAGGGCCATCGAAAACCATTTCCATCTCCCCGTTCTGGATGGGTGCTTATGAAGTGACGCACGATCAGTTCGGGATTTTTTTTAAGGACGATGGGTTGTCGCAGGGTTCCAAAACAGATGCCGTCACCAGGCCTACACCTCAATACATCGACCTCAGCTGGAACATGGGTAAAGAAGGGGGCTTTCCGGTAAACAGTATGAGTGTGGACGCTGCACTGATGTTTTGCAGGTGGCTGTACAACCAGACCGGTGTTTTCTACAGGCTCCCAACGGAGGCTGAATGGGAATACGCTTGTAGGGCGGGCAGCAAAAGCACGTATTTTTTTGGCGATGACCCTTCAAAGATTGGCGAATATGCCTGGTTCAAAACCAATGCAAACAACAAATACCAAATGGTGGGGCAGAAAAAACCCAATGAATGGGGCCTCTATGATATACTCGGCAATGTGAGCGAGTGGGTGATGGATCAGTACGATGAAAAATATTTCAATACCGTGGATGCGAAAGATCCGCTGGTACCACCTTCAAGCCGCTATCCAAGATCTGTGCGGGGAGGGTCTTATCTCAGCACCCCAGCTGAGCTGAGGTCTGCCGCGAGGGCGCACTCAGAACCGGAATGGAACCGACGTGATCCGCAGATCCCTAAAAGCAGATGGTGGCTTACAGACGGTATGTTTGTAGGGTTCCGCATTGTGAGACCTGTACAACAACCCAGCAAGGACGAAGCAGAAAAATTTTACGCTCAATATCTCGGCAATTAACTTTCACATTCCAAATCAACGACATGAACCAACAAGACAACAACAAGAGCCGCCGCGAATTTATGAAGCAGGGAACCATCCTCGCGGGCGGTATCCTTACCGCACCATTGTTTGCCAAGGCCAACTATTTTTCAGGTGCAGATACGGTCATTAAAGTTGCATTGATCGGATGTGGGGGCCGTGGTACGGGTGCTGCGATGCAAGCCCTGCTGACCAAGCAAAATGTGAAGCTGGTGGCCATGGCTGATGCATTCAAAGACAGGATAGACAGTGCCTATAAACAGTTGAATGCAGATGACCTTTCAGATTGGTCAGGCGTAAAAGGAAATGTCAAAAATAAAATTGATGTGCCCGCAGAACACATGTTTGTGGGTTTTGATGCTTATCAGAAAGCGATACCATTGGCAGACGTGATCATCCTGACCACGCCCCCCGGATTCAGGCCCATCCACTTTGAAGAAGCCGTTAAACAGGGAAAGCACATCTTCATGGAGAAGCCGGTAGCAACGGATCCTAACGGCGTAATGCGTGTACTGAAAGCCGCTGAAGAAGCAAAGAAGAAGAAACTTAATGTTGTTGTGGGATTACAACGCCACTACCAGAACTCCTATAAAGAATTATACAAACGAAAAGATCAGATCGGAGAAATTGTATCTGCGCAGGCCTGGTGGAACAACGATGGCGTATGGGTGAACCCCCGCAAGGAAGGGCAAACCGAAATGGAGTACCAGATGCGTAACTGGTATTATTTCAACTGGCTTTGCGGTGACCATATTACCGAACAACACATCCACAATATTGATGTCATCAATTGGTTCAAAGGTGGGTATCCGGTAAAAGCGCAGGGCATGGGCGGCAGACAGGTGAGAAAAGGAAAAGACCATGGTGAGATCTTCGATCACCACTATGTGGAGTTTCATTATGCAGACGGATCGATCCTGAATTCACAATGCAGGCATATTCCCAAAACCATGGCCAAAGTTGATGAGCTCATGACGGGAACCAAGGGAAAGATCTTCTGCGGCGCAGGCAATATCACCGATCTCAAAGGAAAGGTGTTGTACCAGTTTGATCACAAAACCGAGAACAATCCCTACCAGACAGAACATGATGAATTGTTTGCTGCCATTGCTAAGGGAGAGTACAAATTTGCCGATGCAGAAAACGGCGCCAAGAGTACCATGACTTCCATCCTTGGCAGGCTGGCTACGTATACCGGCCAGGTGGTGGAGTGGGACAAAGCCCTGAATTCAGGAATGGACATTCAACCGAAGACATACGCATTTGATGCCGCACCGCCGATCCTGCCAAGTGCAGATGGATACTATCCGGTGGCGGTGCCAGGCGTAACAAAATATTTTTAAAGTAGCAATGCGGTGATGCAGCAGTGATTTAGTTCGCAGGTCGCACATCCATCACTGCCGCATTACCGCATTGTCGTATTTCCACATTAGTTAGTGTCTGTCCGGAATATATCCACCGGCAGTCCCTCTTTGGATGTAAGATTCGGAATATCAGTGTTATTGAATCCAAAGCGCACTTGCTTAGGCTCCCTTACGTCTTTGCTCCATACAAGCACGGTATTGCCTTTCTCGATTTTTGCCTGGGCTGCAACAAACTTTCCGTCTGCACCAGCGATGTAAAAACTATTGGGCGCACCATTCACGCTCACCAGGCCGCCACCCAGATCATTGAAACTGACGCGGATCTTGTCTTTCTCGATAGACATGGATTTGTAGGATGGGCTTTTCCAGATGACGCCTTGCTTTCCGTAGGTTTGTGACAGGGCAAGGTTGGCCAATCTTTCGGCCACTTCTTTCTTTTTCCTCGGATGGATATCCGTAACGGTATCTACCAGGTCACTGGTGATCACCATGCCCGTATTCGGAAATGCCGTGGCACGGGTTTGTTGTTCGCGCAACAAGGCTCCATTGATATTGTCCGTTCCATAGGTGAATGGGGCAATCTGAACAAAGTAGAATGGAAATTCCTTGCCCCAATTTTTCCGCCAGGCATCTATCATTTTGGTGAATAGTGAAGCATAGCTCGCATGTGTGGATACATTGGATTCTCCCTGGTACCACAATACGCCTGCAATGGAAAACTGTTGCAAAGGATAGATCATGGCGTTATACGCCAGCGCCTTTTTTACCGGCCACCGATCCATCGGATTCAATTTCTCTGCCGCCGCCTTCAATTCTGGATCAGCATCTACTACATGCAGCGGCGTCCAGGTCTCTGCTGGCGTACCACCCCAATTGGCATTGATCATGCCCATTGGATAACCCGTTGATTCGTTGATCCGCTTCGCAAAAAAATAACCGATGGCAGAAAATTTCTTCATATCCTCCGGATTACAGACTACCCATCGGGCCCTCACATCTTCCTGTGGAAAATCTGAAGTAGCCTTAGGCACATAGAAGAAACGGATCTTTGGGTTATTGGCACGTGGCGCTTCTTCCAGCGACTGCGGGAGTTGCTGGCTTCCGCTCCACTCCATATTGCTCTGGCCACTGCAAACCCATACTTCACCGATGAGCACATCAGTCACCATCATCGGGGCTCCCCAGCCTTTGAACTGGATCGAGTAAGGCCCACCTGCAGCTGGCGTAGCCACAGACAGTTGCCATTTGCTTCCACTGCTTGTTGTGGCTTTATACGATTTGCCAGGATCCCACGATACCATTACGGTAACGTCCTCACCAGGTTCGGCCCAACCCCAAAGTTGAACCGTGGATTTTTGCTGGAGCACCATATGATCACCAAGGATGGAAGGAAGACGCACCTCCGCATGCACATGCACGGACAGAATGAGCAATGCAACAAGAAGCTTTTTCATGTCAGTAAAATTATCGGGTTAGTCGGTAAATATAGAGCGCCGCTCTCTTCAATAAGATCGGAAATTCTTTGAGGTCCATCGTTTCCCCCGGAGCATGTGCGCCCATACCTGAAGCACCAAGGCCATCCAGACAATCAACATATGCAGCGATGTAGGAAATATCACCAGCGCCCCTTTTCCCGGGATCACCGGCATGGGTTGGCCCATACCCCATGGCCATTGTCAATGCACTAAGTTTCTCTTGCAGGGCGTAGTTGCCCGGTGTAGGCTCCATAGCGGGAATGCCATCTTCAAATGTTATGCCCGCAGAAGTTTGGGAAAGATTGCCGGTAGCAACAAGCCTCCGCATAACTTGCCTTGCACTGTCTTCCTGCCGACCAGATATAAAACGGAGATCCCCATACGCAACGGCAGAGGGTGCCACAATATTTGTTTTGCCAAAAACATGTACATCACCGGATGCAAGTTTCATCTCGGTTCCGCCAGCTATCAGCCCCGGATGAAAAGTGAGATACTTCACGCCAGCCAGCGACTGACGAAAGGATTCCAGGATCCTTGCCATTTCAAAGTTTGCGCCATAGCCAACCTGTTCATTGAAGACACCACTGGAATGACTTTGCTTGCCTGTGGTGGTGAGCGTCCAACTGCTGCTGCCCCTGCGTGCTACTGAAACTATGTCGAGCGCCATCGCCCCTTCAAATCCAAGGGCCACTTCATGTTTCTTCGCACGTTCAATGAAATCTGCTCGTGAAACGGATATGGGCAAGCCAGCTTTCTCCTCATCACCGGTGAAATAGGCCGTGATGGTTGCATCCTTGAGCAGGCCAAGGTCATTCAATGCCCTTACAGCAGCCAACATGATCACATCACCGCCTTTCATATCGTTCACTCCTTGCCCGGTGACGGTGCTGTCGTTGAGCTTACGATATGGGCTGGCTGGCATATCCGGTTCAAACACCGTATCCAGATGGCCTATGAGAAAAAGTTTTTTGCCTTTGCTGCCTTTTCGCGTTGCCACAAGATGACCAGCTCTGCGTAGTGAATCCGGTAATGAAATCCAGGTGGTTTGGAATCCGGCCTGTTGAAAAGCCTTGCCCAATAACTCACCTACTTTACGAACACCGGTAACATTCAGGGTGCCAGAGTTGATGTTGACCATGTCCTCCAGAAGCTTCATGGTCTCAGGCAACTGTGCATCAATCCTGGCCAGGATCGCCTTTTCCTCTTTTGTCAATGGCTGTGCTGAAACAGTCTGAAGTACGAGCAGGGACATCGCCAGCAAAAAGATCCGCATTTTTCTTTTAAAGGTAAAGAAATTAACGGCTTTGCTTAACCGAAAACTAAGACATGATATCCTTTTTTCGAAACACGATGATGGATGCAATCCAGAAGCCCACGATGTGAAAAAGGAGGATGCCGGCCGACTTCATAATCGCCGGAAGGTTCTCTACGGAACCAACGATCTGCTCATTGTTCGCATTCACCTTAACATCAAAAAATCCTTTCCAGCCCAACATATGAGAAGTGAACAGATAAGGTTTCACTGCGTTGAACAGGGGCAGGTTAAGGGTATTTAGAATAGTAAAGACAATGACAATACTCATGCAGGTGATGATGGGCCCGATGGAGTTCTCTGCAAAGATGCTAAGAAAGAACGCGAGGGCAGCTACGGTGACCATCGCGAGGGCAGCAAATCCAAAGGCGGCAAAATATCGCCACATCACATCCTGCTTCAATATCTGGGTGACCACTTCACTCTTCATGATGATCATATCATCGGTCCCAAACACCAGCATAGAAACAAACAAGGCCCAAACGGCCATCCAGAGGAGTAGTAATATGGTATAGATCGATGAAGCGATGAACTTGGCAGATACCAGTTGGCCCCTGGATATCGGTTTAGTGACCAACAACCGAAGCGTACCCATATTCGCTTCTCCGGAGATCATATCGCCCGCCACCAGCGCGATCAACAAAGGCACGTGCACCAACAATGTCTGAAGAATGATATAAGCAAGGAGGTATCCATTCAATACCTTGCCCTGAATATCAAAATTCTCAGACAAAGCGTTCATTCCAAATTGAATGTAACTTTCGCCATCCACATAAAATCCCATCTGGATCAATGCCACAATCATGGTGATGGCCACAAACGCAATAAAGGTCCTCGGCTTTCTAAAAACTTTGAATAACTCAATACGCACCAGTTCCCAGATCATTCTATTTGCTTGTGAGTGAGAGAAAATATTCTTCGAGGCTCCTAACCGGCTTTTCAGAAAGTGAAGGATCGAGCAGTTCCTTCATCTCGCCTTCCACCACTTTCTCGCCGCGGTCAATGATGATCATCCGCGTTGCCATCTGTTCCATTTCCGACAGAAGGTGTGAAGAAACAAGTACCGTCTTCCCTTGGTCCCGGCTCAGGGAAATGATTAGTTTGCGGATATCGGCAATACCTTGTGGATCAAGACCATTGGTGGGCTCGTCAAGAATGATCAGCTCAGGATCATGCACCAATGCAACGGCAATGGCCAGCCGCTGTTTCATCCCCTGAGAAAATGTCTTGACTTTTGAATCCGCCCGTTCCAGTAAACCTACTATCTCTAATTTCGATTTGATCTTCTCTTTCACAGGTTTGATACCACTGAGGCGCGAAAAGATCCGAAGGTTGTCCTCTGCTGATAAATAAGAATAAAGATCGGGCTTCTCAATAACGGCGCCCGTTCTCCGCATGATTTCGGTTCGATGTGTCTGAAGATCATGCCCCAGCATCTGAATGCTTCCTGTATCCGGGCGGATAAGTGATAGCAGCATTCTGATGGTGGTAGACTTCCCCGCACCGTTTTGTCCAAGAAATCCATACACATCTCCTTGATTTACAGTAAAAGATAAATTATTCACCGCCTGGAAAGTCCCGAAACGCTTGGAAAGGTTCTCTACCCTGATCATTACCTCCATCTAACCTGTTTAAAAAAG
>JBEISY010000382.1:0-2730 GCA_040375175.1 Chitinophagaceae bacterium | reverse complement strand
AGCTCAGCATCATGATGTTACTGAACGCAAAACCTGCTACACCAATCTTAAAGATGTGAGATCTGTTTATTTTTTTATCATTCTTCTTTTCACCATCGTTTAAGGTGATGTATGGTTCATAGCCCACGAAGGCAAGTAATTCCACAATTTTGCGCAGACTCGTTTTTTGTTCGTCAAAAATCACGAGGATCTCCTTCCGCTGGAAATTCGTCTGGGAGTGGATCACAGCAGGATTGATGCGATGCAGATTTTCCAGCAGCCAGATGCAACTGGCACAGTGCATAGTGGGAAGATAGAATTGAACATGGGCCTGCTTACCATCCCTAAACCTGAGGAGCTTGGATTGCACCTCTTCATTGTCAAGATAAGCGTAGCGGTTGTCAGTGAACCTGCCCTTAGCCGTGATGCCTGGCGTTTTGTCCAGGGCATAGTAGTTACACATATCCGTTTCATTGAGCAACAGATAGACTTGCTTGCAGCCCTCACAGCAGAAGGCTTTTTCTTCTATTTTGATTGCGGTGTCACAGGTTTCACCGCAATGGTAGCAGGGTTGTTGCTGCATGTCAGATGGTAGCGATATAGTTTAAGTAATTACACTTCAACTCCACAAAGTTCCGCTCAACGTCCCTGATCCGCTCGCGAAGGATCTTCTGGCTGAAAAAGGTGTTGATGGAATGGGCGTCTTCGTTTTTTCTTTTTCGCTGCTCATGCAGATAGCGCTGTTGCTTTTCCAGTTCGATTTCCAATTCAGACATATGTTTGGCCTGATCTTCCATCTGCCGTTTGAGATGGCTGAAGACCTTGGCCGAATCACCGCGTGTAGGCTTTTCTTCCACAATCCGTGTGATCAGTTTGTCGAGCTTGGGTAACTCCCCTTTTTGCCTGGCTATCATGTCTTCCCAGGCATCGTTTTCTTTCAGGAATAAATCCAGAATCTTGTAGTCCATGGTAAAGATTTAAGTATGATAGGCGAATGATACAAAGATCATACTTAGGACAGTTACCATGCAATGACGAGAATCATACAAATAAATGAGTAAGAAGATAAAGGGAGAAGTACGAAGCTTCTTCGCACCTCTCCCTTTATCTTCTTACTTTCCTCAACCGTTCATTCGCTCAAGCAGCCATTTCAGCGGATGGGGGGATTTCTCATGGGAGAGCCCGAAGCGTTGGATGCAGGATTTGATATGTGCCACGGCATCCTCAATGGAATCGGTAACGAGGAAAAGGTCAAGGTCCTGGGGGGAGATCGTTTTTTCCTGCAGCATTTTCTCAATGTGCTGCAGGAGTTCTGTATGGTAGTCTTTGCCAAAGATGATGACCGGAAAATCCTTGATCTTACCGGTCTGGATCAAGGTCATCGCTTCAAACATTTCATCGAGGGTGCCGAAGCCCCCGGGCATGATCACAAAGCCGTAAGAATACTTGACCAACAGGGTTTTCCGGACGAAGAAATAGTCGAAGTTGACATATTTATCCAGGTATGGATTATGATGCTGTTCCATTGGCAGCGTGATATTACATCCAACGGACCGTCCACCTACATCCTTGGCACCGCGGTTGGCGGCTTCCATAATGCCGGGACCGCCCCCGGTCATGATCGTGAAGCCTACCTTGGCAATTTCAGCAGAAAGCTTACGCGTCATATCGTAATATGGGTGGTCTTCTTTGAAGCGTGCCGAGCCAAACACCGTCACACAGGGGCCGGTGAAATGGAGCGCTCTGAAGCCCCTGATAAATTCCAACATTACTTTGATCGTAAACTTGAATTCCTGCCAGCGGGAGCGTGGACCTTCCAGGAATGTTATCTCATTTTTAGGATTGATCTTACCAGATTCTTTAACCATGGGCAATTAATTCCGCTCAAACCTACCGGTTTTTTTGTTAAGGGCAATGCGCCAGATCACAACTGAAGTGTATCCAGCCTGCCTTTCCCTTGGCCTTTCGGCAGATGCATGTGGTGGTATGGCCGTAGCTCCAACTTTTAGTTTGAGCATTTTCGTCCACAGCAGTTCCATGGCTTTTTGCTTCTCTTCCTCATCTGTGATTTCTTCAAACCGGCCCCAGACAATCGCGGTCTCCCATTGGTTCATTTCAAGGATGTTCTCTACCAGGAAACACACATCGGGTTTCTGGCGCATCATGCGGATCTTCATGCCCTCCGTAGAATGACCAATGACATAAGTACCATCGTAAACATAATTCACCGGTACGATGTATACCATGTTCCCATCCGTGACACCCAGTTTGCCGAGGTGCTGGCTGTGGAGTAGTGCTTCTATTTCTGTATGGTTAAGTTCTCCAAGCATATTAAGTTGGAAGTTGGAAGGTGGAAGGTGGAAGTTGGAGCTTTCTACAGCCTACCCCTCACCCCTTCCCCTATTCTCACCGGTGTGCAACAAATATCGGGATCCGATGAGCCCTGATGATGTCAGTAATATAGCTCTTACGGAAAAGGGAAGACAATTCGCCGCGGCCAAATGCTCCTGACACCAATATGCAGTGACGATTTTCAAGCATCCAGTTGTGCAACACTTCTGCATCTTCTTCATTCAACTGCTGCATGTCAATAGGATCATAGTGCCGTTCTACCAACTCCTTCAGCCGATCTGCCTGTGGAATTTCCGTGCCATTGGAATGGAACAGCATAGTTCCCATGTTACAGCATTGCGGAAAGAGGTAGGCAAACTGCTTGATCGCATATACGGAAGATGCTTTCCCATCATAGCT
>JBEISY010000484.1:0-1521 GCA_040375175.1 Chitinophagaceae bacterium | reverse complement strand
ATCACTGTTGTGGCTTGTCAATGATCACTCATGAAGAAGGTTGTTATTATATCGATATTGTGCCTGCCCTTCCTCGCATTTCTCCAAAAGGGAAATGCGCCGAAGATGAAATTGTCTGAATATGGATTCTTCACTGGTGACATGAAGCAGCTGATTCCTGCGAAACATGTGATGCCTTATCATCTCAACACTCCCTTGTTTACAGATTTTGCAGAGAAAGCAAGATTTGTAGCGTTGCCCGCAGGAGCCGTCGTCCCTTACAATGATACCGCAGTATTTGATTTTCCGGAAGGCACCACCTTGATCAAGAATTTTTACTATCCTGTTGACTTTCGGGATCCTTCAAAAGGGCGGCGGATCATTGAAACCCGCTTGTTGATCCGTGAATCATCCGGTTGGAGGGCCTTGCCATATATCTGGAACGAAGCGCAAACGGATGCGGAGCTGGATGTTGCAGGCGAAACCACTACCGTTAGCTACGTTGATGCCTCAGGTAAGAAGCGAAGTCATAGCTATGTGGTGCCTAACATGAACCAATGCAAGGGCTGTCATAACCAGCAGGAGAAGATGATGCCGATAGGCCCCTCTTCCTGGCAGCTGAACGGAGAACACAGTTATGAAGGTGGATCAGAAAATCAAATTGCGCATTGGGTCAAAGCGGGCATCCTGAAAGATCCCGGTTCTTCTTTGCCTAAGGGTGTGGTCTGGAATGATCCTGCCACGGGAACTTTGGACGAACGTGCGAGGATCTGGCTGGATATCAATTGTGCACACTGTCACCGTGCGGATGGCCCGGCCAGCACATCGGGTTTGCACCTCGGTTGGCGGGAGATGGACCGCTTGAAGATCGGGGTAGAAAAAACGCCTGTTGCTGCAGGACGTGGATCGGGTAATCTTCGTTTTGGCATTGTACCCGGAAAGCCGGATGAATCGATACTCTTATATCGGATCAAATCAAATGATCCCGGGGTAATGATGCCTGAACTCGGGCGTACACAGATTCAACCAGAGGCTGTGGCGCTGATCAGAGACTGGATCTCCAGCATGCCCCACTAGCCGCGTACCAACAGAAAAAATAAAGCCTGTATAAGGAGCAGATTGACTGCAAAGGGATGGAACTGCAGTTTGAGTTTCCGGAACAGGAAGAGCAGGATCATGCTGATCAGAAACCAGGAGAGATAGTTAAGCATCGGGATATGACCCCCGTCCCACTGCCAGAATCCCAGCCGTACCGCAGCTGGCTCCATGATCCAGTCGAACATAGTCGCAAGCAAAGCGCCATCCAGCACCAGTGAGAATCCCAGCCATCTGCTGAAAGCCGCCTTCCCGGCCATCGGAAAAGCCCTTCCTACCCACTGTCTTACCTGGAGTGCGATCATTCCCGCGGCATATACCACAATAAACCAATTCACACCGATCATTAAAGGCACATCCATCCATTTCGGACCGAGGGCTTCGCCATAACTGTAGATCCCAAAAAGCAGACCGGTATGAACGCCAATTTGTTCGGATCCAAACCCT
>JBEISY010000086.1:0-6936 GCA_040375175.1 Chitinophagaceae bacterium | reverse complement strand
TCTCCCTGAATGGTTTTTCCCAAACCAAAGTGGACACCTTACCACTTCCAACCGCTGATACGGGGAGAATCATCCGTTTGGTACGTGCCAAAACTTTCAGACTGGTAAAAGTAGACAGTGTCAACAGTCTGATCCAGTTGATCGGGAACGTTGTATTGGTGCAAGGAAATACAACCTTTTACTGCGATAGTGCAGTTCAGGATGAACGACTGAACCAGATTGAAGCATTTGGAAACGTTCACATCAATGATGCAGACAGTGTACATACCTATTCACAGTATGCAAAATATCTCGGGAACACCAAGATGGCGTATCTCAAAAAAAAGGTAAGGCTTACGGATGGGAAAGGGACATTGACTACGGAAGAACTTGAGTATGATGTCAATTCAGGCATCGGTATTTATAAAACACCGGGCAAACTGGTGAATGGCAACAATGTGCTCACCAGTAAAGAAGGGTACTATTATTCTGCTACCAAGGAAGCTTATTTCGTCAATGATGTAAAGCTGGTGAGTCCTGACCGGACGGTTGCAACAGACACTTTGTTGTATAACATGCAACAGGATGTATTCACCATCGTCTCCCCTACTACCATCAATGATGGTAAATCCGTGATCCGCACCCGGGCGGGAATCTATGATGCAAAAAATGGACTTGCTGATTTTTCCGAGAGAACCACCATACAGGACAGCACGCAGGAAATCACTGCAGACAGGATCCGGTTTGATAAAACTTCCGGTGAAGGATCCGCAGATGGAAACGTGATTTACAAAGACACGGCTCAAGGCGTCACCATTGTAGCAGGTACAACAGCCTTCAACAATAAGACCAGTAAAGTGCTGGCCACGCGAAAGCCAGTGATGATCATCAAACAGGAAAATGACTCGATCTATATTGCTGCGGATACCTTACTCTCTTCAAAAATGGTCAGCAAGCCGCGTTCGGTAGTTGATTCTGCGGCATTGAAAATGAAGGATACGCTGAAAAACGCAAAACAGATGGACATGAAAGAAGCAGATAGCATTCGCTTCTTTCAAGCCTATCGGCATGTAAGGATCTTTTCCGATTCCCTACAAGGCGTTTGTGACAGCCTATATTATTCAGCTGAAGACTCCACGTTCAGGATGTACACGGATCCCATTGTATGGTCTACCAGCAACCAATTGTTCGGGGATACGATCTATATGACCACGCGCAACAAAAAGCCGGATCAGTTATACGTATTTGAAAATGGTTTTGCCATCAGCAGAACCAAGGAGAATTTTTACAACCAGATCAGGGGAAACAGGATCAATGGTGGATTTGCGAATGGGGAAATTGAATTCATGCGGGCCAAAGGCAACGCAGAAAGTGTCTATTATCTTCAGGACGATGACAGCGCATACATCGGCATGAACTATGCGAAAGCAGATGCCATTACCATGTTATTTGGTAAAGAAGGACTCAAAAGGGTGAGTTGGGTAAATGCCGTGGAAGGAACCAACTTCCCAATGAACCAGATTCCGGAAGACAAAAAACAACTGCGATCATTCCGCTGGGTTGATGGCAGACGGCCAAAGAGCAGGTTGGAACTGTTTGAGTAAGTATATTTGGGAATGCTGAAAAGAATCAGGCGTCGCCTACGCACCCCGCTACAGAAAATCATACATGACAGTCGCTCCCTGGGTATTATCCTTACCCTCTGCACTTTGCTTTCCCTGTGGTTGGCCAATAGCAACTGGGGCCAGCAGTACCTGGGTATATGGCTCGCGGAGACGCATTTTACTGACAGCATTCATTTGCCGCATAGTGTGCTTCATTGGATCAATGATCTTTTAATGGCGATCTTTTTCTTCCTGGTGGGCATGGAGATCAAGCGGGAATTACTGGACGGTGAGCTGAAAGAAATGAAGCGCGCCTTGTTACCGATCTTCGGTGCCATTGGCGGGATGGTGGTACCTGCCATGCTGTACAACCTGTTCAATAAAGGTACTGCGTATGTAGGAGGTTGGGGTATTCCGATGGCTACGGACATAGCCTTTTCACTGGGCATTGCGTCCTTGCTGGGGAAACGGGTTCCCGTATCCCTGAAGATATTCCTGACGGCACTGGCTATTATTGATGACCTCGGCGCCATTGCCATGATCGCGATATTTTATGGCGGACACATCCAGTGGGGATTCCTCGGTGCATCACTTGCGTTACTGGCCGTGATCTATTTCATGGGGAAGAAACAGTGGCCTTTGTTCATCCGTGTGATACTTGCATTTGTTTTATGGTACTGTGTTTTCAATTCCGGCGTGCATGCCACCGTAGCCGGTGTGTTGTTTGCCTTTACCATACCGTTGAAAGAACTGGTTCATCTGGAACATCGGTTACACGTGCCCGTTAACTTCCTCGTGCTACCCATCTTTGCACTGGCCAATACCGCGATTGTGTTACCTGACGATATGCTGGGCGCCCTGCAATCCACGCTCAACTACGGAATCCTTGCGGGTCTGGTGATCGGTAAACCATTGGGGATCCTAATATTTTGTTATGTGCTGGTTCGCCTGGGCTGGGGTAAACTGCCAACGAACGTGAGTTGGATGGAAATGGCAGGTGTAGGCATGTTGGCGGGCATCGGGTTTACGATGTCCATTTTTATTTCCATGCTCGCGTTTTCCGACCCGTCAACCCAGGATGCCGCAAAAATTGGCGTGTTGCTGGCCAGCCTGGCCGCCATAGTTTTGGGTGCCATCACCTTGCGCATTTGGGGAAGTAATTCGGATTAAGCGGATACTCTATTTCATCACAAACCTGTCCAACAGACCTACAGCTGCGGGCTCAAACCCTAGTTCTTTGGATAGGATCAGTTCCGGCTTGCAGTCTATTGAAAGGTTTGCGGGCGCCTTTTCAAATGTGTAATCCAGCCCCACCACCCCCATTGTACCAAATCTATGGTTTTCGTGAAATGAGCCAAAGGCTACCCCGCCAAAATACCATTGTAAACCCGGAGCATCCAGAGGCGAAAGGTATTGATACATGGCCGCGATGCTGACAGGATTAAAACTTACGAGTGCTTCCACTGCACTATTTGCGTTGAAGAAATACTTCTGGCTGACGCCACTGCCAACAATAGATTGTTCACTGACCGCCCGGAGACCCAATCCGTACTTGTATTGCTGTGCTTTGCTGGTGAATGCAATGAAGAGCAGGGCGAGGGTTTAGGGGAAGTATTTAGGGATTTGCATCGTTCAAATGGTTTTAACCATTTGAACGCCAAAAGAATACCCGGTAAAGTGAAGAAATCGTCGTTTAACGAAATGATATGTGCTTATACGTTTTAGTGCCCGAATCTTCAGGAATAAATAAATAATTCCTGCATTTGCTTGCAGGTTTTTGCAGGTTTTTAGTTTAAATTGGCCCGGCAACCAACACTATGCTCAAGAAAGAGAGGCAAGCGCTTATCATCCATCGCGTAAACCTGCACAACAAGGTATTGAGTTCAACCCTCAGCCATGAGATCAATGTATCGGAAGACACGATACGTAGGGATCTTCAGGAGCTGGCGGATGAAGGCAAGCTGATCAAAGTGCACGGCGGTGCTTTATCGCGCTCATTCAACAACCACTTTCTACCAGAGTATGAGATCTATTCATTCTCCCAAAAAAAAGCAATTGCCATCAAAGCCATATCGCTGATCCAGGATGGCATGTTCATCCTTAGTTCCGGCGGTACTACGGTCATTGAAATGGCGAAGGCCTTACCGCCCCAACTCAAAGCAACGTTTTTGTCCGGAAGTTTGCCTGTATTGATGGAATACATGAATCATCCCAACATTGATGTTATTGTCATTGGGGACAAGCTATCAAAAAGTTCCAAGATCACAACCGGCGGGGACGCGCTACAGAAGATCCGGCAGTTTCGCGCCGATCTTTGTTTTTTGGGTATCAACGCTATTGATCCGCAGCATGGTGTAACAGATAACGACTGGGATGTTGTTCAATTGAAACAGGCAATGATTGAATCCGCGAAAAAAGTAGTCTGCCTGAGCATCATCGAAAAAGTAAACACCACCCAACCTATCCAGGTTTGTCCGCTCAATAAAATCGATATCCTCATCACTGAATCCAATCCTGAAGATCCAAGGTTACGGCCCTATGTTAACGCAGGTGTACGCGTTATTTAAAATGAGATAACTGGCCCAGGTGCCAGACCAAAACCAAACATGTATGAGAAGAAAGCTTAAGGGTTTTCTGTCTTCGTTCGTTGCATTATTGATTGCGCTGGGTAGTATGGCGCAAACAAAAAATGTCAGTGGAACGATAACAGATGCCAAAAACGAACCAGTGGCCAACGCAACGGTCACGGTAAGGGGTACCAACAGGGCCACACAAACCAATGCCAATGGCTTCTACACCATTGCTGCACAGAAAGGCGAAACGCTTTTGATCACTGCCATCGGCCAGAAAGACTTTATAATTTCTGTTGGCGAAGGCTCCGTGCTGAATGCAAGGATGGTTGCAGCCGATGGACTCTTGCAGGAAGTGGAAATTGTAGGTACGATGGACAGGCGACTGAACAAGCGTGAAGTCTCATATTCCTCCCAGACCGTGAACGGAGACGAAGTAAAGAATTCCCAGCGCGAAAACCTCATCAATGGTCTGGCAGGCAGGGTGGCAGGTCTTACCGTGAACCCCACTTCCGGTATTGCCGGTGCGTCTTCACAGATCGTGTTGCGCGGATTCAACTCCTTATCATTGAGTAATCAACCCCTTTTTGTAGTGGACGGCGTTATCCTTGACAACTCTACGCTGGATGAAAACTCTGATGGTGGACGCGGTGTGGGTCTTGCCTCAGACAGGCCCAACAGGAACTCTGATTATTCTAACAGGATATCGGATCTCAACCCCAATGACATCGAATCTTATACAATTCTGAAAGGGCCAGAAGCCACTGCTCTTTACGGCAGCCAGGCCAGTTCAGGCGCGATCATCATTACAACGAAGAAAGCTAAAAGCAATAAGTTTGCCCTGCAATATGATAATGCCTTCCGTTGGTCAAGGGTTACCCGTTTCCCTGAAATTTACCAGGGATATAATAATGGTCTGAATGGTGCATCGTCAAGTGTGTTCAACTATTTTGGCCCTAAATATCCGGAAAACACTTTCTTGTTTGACAATATTGATATCTTCTTCAAGGATGGCTGGTCTCAGACGCATAACCTTGGTGCCGACTTTGGTGTAAAGAATTCGATCTTCCGTGTGTCCGGATCGATTTTTGACCAGTCAGGTGTAGTTCCCAGCAATACTTATTCCAGATACAATTTCAGGATATCCAATACAACCAAGATTGGTAAGAAAATCGATATCATGCCTGCACTGGCGTATACGCACAGTAAGAATGATAAAGTATTGCGTAGTGCTGGTGGTTATCTGTTGACCTTGCTGCAGTGGCCCAACCAGTTTTCGATCACCAACTATGATGATGCCCAGGGAGGAAAAATCCCCATCTTCGCTGCAAACCCGGCGAATGATATCGACAATCCTTTTTTCAATGTGACGAAAAATATAAGTGCCGATGAGACGGATCGTTATCTGGCAACATTGGGCATTAACATTAGGCCAACCGATTGGCTGACGCTTTCCGGAAGATTTGGATACGATACTTATAAAACAACGGGCTATCTGTTGATTCATCCCCAGAGTTCTTCCAACACATCATTGGCCAACCTTGGTTCATTGGATAACTACTGGAGAAAATACAAAGGGTACAACCATACCATCACTGCCACAGCCAGGAAATCACTTGGCGACTTTAACTTCAGGGTGATGGTGGGTACGATGTGGCAGAACTATGAAACAGATCAGTTTGCCATTTATGGTATCCGACTGAAGGATGTCAAGAATACGGACAGTTCAAACACGGATCCAACGAGCAGGCAAAGGTTATTGCGCAATAACTTTGGAGAGTATAACCAACAGATCATCAGACAGCTGGCTTATTTTGGTGAGTTTGCGGTGAATTATAAGAACGTGATCTTCCTGAACTACACCCATCGGTTTGAATCAGCTTCTACCCTGCCGGCAAAAAACAGAAACTATAACTATCCTGGAGTGGGTATGAGTGCGATCATGTCAGACATCCTGCCTTTCTTAAAGAAAGGAGACGTGCTGAGTTATTGGAAACTTAGGGCCTCACTGGCCAGTACAGCCAGGCTGAATACCCCTTATTCAACGCAGTCTGTGTTCGTAAATAACTTTGCGAGTGGTGGCGGATTCTCTTATGGGTTTACCAATGCCAATCCGGATCTGCGTCCTGAACGTCAGCAGACCTATGAGATAGGTACTGAGATGCGTTTCTTTAAGAATAAGTTTGGTATAGAAGCCACCTATTATAATACGCTGAACAAAGACCAGATCATTGAGAATTTCCGTCTGAGTTATGGTACGGGCTTTGTGTTGAACACACAAAATGCGGCCAGCACCAGGAATACAGGTATTGAAGTGGTGGTAACGGCTCCGTTGGTTAATAACCGAAATTTTGGATGGAACATGCAGGCCAACTTCAACAAGATGTGGAACAAGGTGATTCAGATGCCTCCGAATGTTGCTGAATACTACATTGCTGATACCTGGTTGTATGGTAATGCCCGCGGCGGTCTGGTATTGAATGGACGCACAACATCCATTACGGCAAACACATACCAGCGAAACAATGCCGGTCAATTGGTGATCAATCCCAATAACGGCGTGCCGGTAGTAGATGGTACATTCAAATTGGCGGGCGACAGGAATCCGGACTTTACCCTGGGCTGGTCAAACAATTTCCGTTACAAAAACTGGAGGTTGAATGTGCTTTGGGATTTGAAAGTGGGCGGCGACATCTTCAATGGTACCGCGATGTTCCTGACCAGGATCGGTAGGCATCAAATAACGGCAGACAGGGAGACGGGCCGTGTGGTTGAGGGAGTAT
>JBEISY010000152.1:0-5122 GCA_040375175.1 Chitinophagaceae bacterium | reverse complement strand
TGGAAGCAAGGGTGATCGGCGTGATGCAGATGATCGATAACGGTGAAGGTGATGATAAGATCATTGCCGTAGCCACCAATGATCCAGCAGTAAACTATATCAACAACATTGAAGAGATGCCTAAACACTTCTTCCTGGAACTGCGGCACTTCTTTGAAGAATATAAGAAACTGGAAAACAAAGTGGTGAAAGTGGAAGAATTCCAGGACAAGGCCACGGCCCTGAAGATCGTGGAGACCGCTTTGGATTTTTACAAGGAGACCTTCCATCAAAAATAAGATGCTCAATAAACCAACCATGACGCTTACCGTAATCATTATCGTGATCATCATCGGACTGGTCGCCGGTATGCTAGGCGGCATGGTGGGCATTGGGGGCGGACTCGTCATCGTGCCCGCCCTCATGTATTTCCTGGCCTTCTCCCAGCACCAGGCGCAAGGCACTTCTTTGGGTCTGCTGGTGCTGCCAGTTGCTATTCTTGCCGTACTGAATTACTATAAGAATGGCTATGTGGATTTCCGGATCGTCGGCCTGCTGGCCATCGGTTTTGTGGTAGGCAGTTATTTCGGCAGCAAAATGGCGCTCAGTGTGCCTCAGCTCACCCTTAAGAGGATCTTTGCGATCTTCATGATCCTCATCGCCCTGAAGATGTTGTTCATCGATAAAAAATAAATCAGGTTCATCGCAACGATCTTACCTCCGCCAACTTGTGCGAGTAAGCATTCATCTCCTCGTTCCAAATGCCCGTCTCATCCAGTTTATCGATCCGCACTTTCCCGAAAGCATGAGTGATCCTGTCTTTCGCGAGCAGTATCCCCACATGCACAATCCGCCCCTCTACTTCAAAAAACGCCAAATCCCCCCATTTTGCATCACTGCGATCTTGCGACCTGCCAACTGCGAACTGTTCCGAGGCGTCTCTCGGCAACGCATACCCGAAAACACCCATCACCATCTGCACAAAGCCGGAGCAATCGGCACCAAAGACGGTGCGCCCGCCCCAGAGGTAAGGGGTGTTGATGAATGTTCCTGCAACTTTTTTCAGCATCTCTTCAGAGAAGTTGGAGGTTGGAAGTTGGAGGTTGAAAGGCTCAACCACAAACTTGCCTTCAAAAACGCGGGACCATCGGGCACCAAAGGGAAGGATCATAGGATGGCCGGCGGCATCAAAGATCGTGTTGCTCCAACCGGTGAAAATGCCATCGATCTTTTCTTCTTCATCTACGTTCATCATCAACTGGTTACCCATGCAAAAGCCCTTGTACCCATCATGGGTGCAGGTGATGTGGAAGAAACCATTTATAGCGGGTCCGTGCACGGTGCAAGATTCACCAAAGACCAGTTGGCTGGTCATTTCCGCAGCATGATCAGGAGTGAGGCGAAGCGGAGCAGCGGGGACGATACAAAGAGCATACATGTTGCAAATGTAATGTGAAGGTGGGAAAGCGTGGATTTATGGAATTAACATCACTCTTGCATCATCTAAGAAAATAAACACCGAAATTACGATATGCCTGCACCTGAACATATGAATGACCAGCAAATGCTGGAAAAGTATTACAAGGACCAGGACGCGCGCTGGCTGGGCATGCTCCTGCAGCGCTATACCTTCCTGCTTTTCGGTGTGAGCATGAAATACCTAAAGCACGAGGAAGAAGCAAAGGATGCCGTGCAACAGGTATTCCTTAAAGTGCTGGTAGAGATGCCCAAAACCAAGGTCATTTATTTCAAGAGCTGGCTGTATATGATCGTCAGGAACCATTGCCTGATGAAGCTGCGGGATAAAGGACAGCATGTGAATATTGAGGATCGGAATTTTGCATCGGCGGATGAACTGGAGGAGCGTCAGAGTCTTCGTCAGAAAGAAGAGATGCTGAACAAGATGGCCGAGGCAGTAAATGAATTGAGTGCCGAACAAAAGACTTGCATAACTTTATTCTACCTGCAAAAGCAGACTTACCAGGAGATCGTGGAGAAAACCGGGTTTAACATGATGCAGGTGAAGAGCTATATTCAAAACGGAAAAAGAAACTTAAAAAACAATCTTCTAAAGAGGCTGGAACATGAACGATAAATCACGCGATATCATGCACAGCTCGTCTGGCCATGTGGATGAACAGAAGCTGATGGACTACCTTGAAGGCAAGCTATCCAGGGAGCAGGTGTATGAGGTTGAGCAGATGATGACGGAATCAGGATTCCTTAATGACGCGATGGAAGGGCTTTCCGATATGAAAGACAAGCAGCGCATCGCTACTATATTGCATGAACTCAACAGTAAGCTGCAGGTAAAAACACAAAAGCAGAAAAGGAAATACCAACCTTTGTTTCCGAATCAGCAAACACTGACCCTGGTGGTATTGATCACCATTCTGCTTTTGGTTACATTGGGATTTCTGATATACAAGATGTCACAAACCCAATAGTTACTGGTATTGTATGTACATAGGTAATGGCTTAGCCTTCATCAGGTCTTCCGGCGTCAGCATCCTGTGCGGGGGATTCTTCAGGTCATTCTTGTAGAACAACTTAAACCCTGTAAACTGCACGGGCTCTGCGTGGATGAAATACTTGTAGGTACCCATTTTCTTTGCGGGCTCACCCCAGCCATCCATATGCATGACGATCTGCACCTCTGGTGTTTTCTTGATATTCTTGTAATTGGTCACCATCCCCTGGGTAAAACGGTGGATCACGAGGATCTTTGGAGGCAGGTTGTTGTCCTTCACGATCTTGGATAAATAATCCGTCACATCGTTGATATCTGCGGCATCATAGGAACCGATGGCTTTACCAGGTGCCTGTCCACCTTTCATGCTGAACTCAGGGTCAATACCGATATGCACGTTGGGACGCTTCAAATATTCTGCAAACTCCGGCAACTCTTCCTGGATGGAACCCAATCCCACCTGGATATCGAGGAACACGATGGCATTGATCTCATCGGCCCATTTCAATACCGTATCGATCTGTTTGAATGGCATGCGTAAACGGTACTTGCCATTGGCGCCGGGCGCACCCTGTGCCGTTACGGCGATATAGTGCAGTGCGGGTTGCACCGGTGTATTGGGATCTGCTTTTTCCCATGCAGCCACTTCCTGCTTTAATTTAGCAAACATCTGCGGCTTCGGCAATTCACCGAGGATACCCATGCGGGTAGAATACAGGTTTCCGTAGTAAGCGATCACCCGCTTAAAAGGTAAAATAGCGCCTTCTCGTGGCAGGGGTGCCGCTGCGGGCCATTTGCCCGAAGAGTCGCCATTCAACATATACTGGATCTTGGCCACATAGGCTGCCGAATCCATCACGGGAGCAGGCGGCGGCGCAACCACCACTGTGGTATCTTTTACCGATTGGATAGAGTCTTTCGCTTCAGCTTTGCCACTACCTCCGCAAGAGGTCAGAACATGAAGGGCGGGGATGATCAAGGCAGCTCGTAAAATATTACTGGAATACATAGGATGATTATTCTTCAATTGATATTGGTGAAAAGACTATTAAAAACGTTGCAATCGCCTGATTATTATGCAAAAAGAGGTCGCATTTAGCGACCTCTTAACCATTTTCTGCGTTTAGACAGGGAATTAAGGCTTGGGCTCAACCGGAGGCTCTTCGTCACCGTCCAGTTTGTCCACCAGCTTGTTCCAAAGTCCTTTGGCGCCTTCAGCCAGATCGCTGAGCTTTTCCTTGGCTTCGTCTGCCAGTTCGCCAGATTTGGCTTTGTCCCAAAGCTCTTCAGCCTTGTCTTCCACCTTATCCCAAACTTCTTCAGCATTATTGCCCAGTTGCTCTGCCTTATCCTTGGTTGCGTCCCAAGCTTCGCCTGCTGCATTCGCAGCTGTTTCAGCCCCTGATTTCAAGCTTTCAGCTGCAGCATCTACGGCACTTTTGTTTTCTGACATGATTCTTATGTTTTGTTGATGAAAAAAGGAAGTTTCTAAAATTAATCCCAAAACCTTATGCTTCCCGGTTAAGTTTGTATCATCATTTCACAGCCTATCTTTGCGCCTTCAACCTCCCTCCATGAATACAGTTAAGAATCTCCGTAACATCGGTAATATTGAAGGTATTTCCTATATCCTCCTGCTTTTTATAGCTATGCCCCTAAAATACTTCGCGGGTATGCCGACGGCCGTCCGATTCATGGGCAGTATCCACGGATTCCTGTTTGTGCTCTTCATTATCGCCCTCTTCCTGGCTGCAAGGGCAAAGAAATGGTCGTACGACAAAGTAGCCTTCGCATTTCTAATGTCGATTGTGCCGTTTGGGACCTTCTATTTGGATCAGAAGTTACGAAAGGAAGAATAAGTCAGTCTTTCTTCAGTGCAAATTCAAAAAACTCATCAACATCTTTCTTGAATTTAATAAGATCGGGTTTGTTGATATAATACATGTGTCCTGCATTGTAATCATACACTTTCACATTCTTCCGCTGCTCCGGCCTTAACTGCATGTGCTCGATGTCATATAATGCGGTGAAATACGGTGTGGCAAAATCATAGTAGCCTCTGCCTAGGTAGATTTTGAGCGATGGATTCTTTGACATTGCATCCCGCATCATATCGGCCACATTTAAAAACTGGTTCTGCACATTGTTATAATTCCATGGACGCACATCGCCGAAAATATTATACCCTTTCTCGTCTTTAAAGTTCAGGTCTTTCTGCAAATAATCATTCAAGGCTGAAGTGAACGGCCCATCAATATTGGAGAACGATGGATCGAAACTAAAATTCTCACCCGCATCTTCAAGATCTCTTCCGGTAAAACGCGCATCCAACCTGCCAATGATCAGCCCGTCGTTGCGGCGCAGCTCTTTCCAGAATCGATTCTCTTCCACACGAAGGTTTGCCTTCAAACAATAGTCTTTCGATAAACCGGTATAGTACGCCATCTTGGTGGCCACTTTATCTTTCTCGGCATCCGTAAGCCAACCGCCTTTGATCAGTGCCGTTGCATATTCACCGATGGCAAAAGACTCGGCCTCTTTCAGCGTCTTCTGCAGATCCGCCTGCAATTCCGGCGCAAGTTTTTTATGATACCATGCCGCAGCGGTATATGAAGGCAAGTACAATGCACGCGGCATATCATTGCCGGGGTAGTAATCGTTGTTGCCAAAGTT